>JAABXR010000266.1:765-10791 GCA_011776225.1 Phycisphaerae bacterium | reverse complement strand
TGGTGGTTTGAAACTGTGCGTATCCACAAAGTCTATAATCAGCTCACACTTGCCTGTAGTCGGCGCGGTTTTAACACCGAAGAGAATCGTAAAGGTATGACTCCTGCTGCCGGCCCAGGTATCGGCAGGACCCGGCTGTATGTAGGGCCAGTCCTTCTTCGGGTCAGATTGCCCGGCCACGAACAATGCATCACGAGGGAACGTTACCGAGTATTGGTTACTGTTGTTAGGTCCCAGTGCAAATTCAGCAGTGTTGTTGTCTGCCTTTCCAATCTGCCAAAACAGTTTTGTTTGCCCGGCAGCGGGTGCGGTCAGGCACATACACAACAATGACAATACAATATACTTTGTTAACTTCGTTCTTTTCATCTTGACTGCTCCTTATTTTAAAATGAACAAGATCACGGGTTTTCTTTTATCGCATCCAGTGTTTTTCTATTTCCTCAAGCGTTTTGCCTTTTGTCTCGGGCACAAAACACCATACAAAGATAAGCAGGACGGCACTGAAAGCTCCGTATACCCAAAACGGAAAGGCATGATGAAATTTGGCCAGCAACCATTGGTTTTCATCCATCATGGGGAACGTTTGCGAAACTATATAGTTTGCTATCCAAAGACATACGGTGGCGATAGCCATCGCCCTGCCGCGAATGCGTGTGGGGAAGATTTCGGATAGAATCACCCAGGTAACGGGGCCTACGGACAGGGCAAAGCACGCAATATAACCAAGTATAAATAATAGCATCCACAATTCCGTCCTCTGGAAGAACGCAGCAAGTCCCATTGCAAGTAGCGAAAGCCCCATGCCTGCAGAGCCTATCATCATTAACGGCTTCCTGCCCAGCTTGTCCACCGTCCAGATGGCAATAATGGTAAACGTCATATTTACCATACCGACAACGACGGTCTGAAGCAAAGCAGCATGTGTTTCAGAACCCATCTTCTTGAAGATTTCGGTACCAAAATAAAGGAAAACATTGATCCCTGTTACCTGCTGGAGAACGGCAAGCACAATCCCCATAATTAACACGATTTTCATGCCCGGCTGAAATAATTGCCAAATTGAGCCGCTTTCGTGGGCAATTGTATCTTTTATTTCCAGCAACTCAGTTTTGGCAAATTCTGCGCCATCGACCCGGCTCAAAATTGCCAGAGCTTCCTCACCCCGGCCTTGTTTCGTCAGCCAGCGGGGGCTCTCCGGCACGAAAAACAGCAGTATTAATAACAATATCGCCGGTAATGCCTCGGAGCCAAACATCCACCGCCAGGCGGTTTGCCTCATCCATGAATTGATGCCGTAACCGGCCACTTCAACATCGATTGTCTTGACCTCAACCTTGTGATCCTTCATGAAATCCACCACGGCCTGGCTATCCAGTGTCCCGCCTTGTTCGTTTAAAAAAGACCTGACTTCCTTGCTGTCGATGTTGGGGCCAAGCCAATTAATGAATGTTGTAACAGCTTGAACGTTTAACTTTGTTCCATGTTGGGCGGTATGTTCGTTAACTAACCGACGGTCAATGCTGTCACCGTATCCCCCAATAAGGTAGTTTACAAAATAGACAACCAGAAAACCGGTTACGATTGCAAATTGATTGACCGAGACCATCCGGCCGCGAATCCTGGCAGGGCTTATCTCGGCTATATACATCGGCGAAGACATTGAGGCCGCCCCCACTCCCAGGCCGCCGATTATTCTAAAAATAATAAAAGAGGTAATTGTCCTCGGCAGAGCTGTGCCTACCGCCGAGATAAAGAATAAAATCGCAGCCAGAATCAGCACCTTTTTTCGGCCCAGCCAGTCACTGATGATACCGGCAAAAGCCACGCCGATAGCGCATCCGAGCAAGGCACAACCTGTGGCCCAGCCTTCCCACTTTGCATCAAGAGCAAAGTGGGACTTTAAAGGGCCTATCGCACCGTTAATCACACCGGTGTCATAACCAAACAGCAGCCCGCCCAGAGCAGCCACAATACATACCATAAAAATGTAAACTGAACTACCGGATTCTCCCAAAAGCTTTACTTTACCGCTATTACTCATCTTACATTCCTTATTGATAACAATGGATCATCCATGAAGATAACTCAGAGCTATACCTTTATTCTACTTTGAAGACACATCGAAATCCCTGAGGCTGCGAACCGGCGCACCTTCGGTAATAAGCTCAGCCATGAATTGATATTTGCCCTTCTCATTTGGAATAGTCACATTAAAAGATAAAGTCTCCTGTCCAAGACCACTAATAGTACAATTCTTTGACTGCTCGGAAATTGTATTTCCGCCACTTAAAATGCGAAGAACTACACTTCCATTCCAGTCTTTATAGAGATCATTAATCACAATAACAGGGATTATAACTTCGGCTCCCGGGGGAAACTGATCTTCCCACTTATTAATACACAGGCCAACCGGTGAAAAGGCATCCTTAACGTATTTCTCAAAGTTAGGCTCAAAATCCAAAGTCTCGATATCCAGAAAATGGTCGCTGGTCGCGCCGCCTTCAGGTCTGGGCTTGTCACCGGCCCGGGAATAACCTAATCCGCAAAAGTGCAGGACGCCGGCACACTTACGATGGCAACGCCAGAACTCGGTCAAAGCGGCCAGATAACGTGCGTAAAGTAAACGCCGCTGAGCTATGGTCGAATCCGGCCCGAGTAAACTTTTGTACACATTTTCCGTCAGGCATGTTGTCGTGCCGTCGCGATTAAGCCACAGCCAGGCGTATTCATTGATAACTATGGGGACATCAAGCCTTTTTTGCTCGGCCCGCAAATGAGGCACAGGTGAAACATTTGCCACGTCCCGTAAGTGAAAAGACTCCTTGCCCGTCCAGGCCTTGATAAACAGATAAGGATGAGACTCTACAAAATCATGAGGGCTTTGCGGATCGGACCAGCCGTTCTCCCAGGGGCGATTGGAAAGGTCAAGGTGACGCACCATCTGTACGGCTTTGCCGGTCTGGTCTGTCACGCTTTCATTCTGGGCGTCCCATATCACGACGCATGGATGGTTCCATCTTTCGCGCATCCATTCGGTATATTCTGCGGCGATATCTTCGCTTTTCAGGGCCTTGGGCCAGTTTTTATTACCGAGAAACCAGATGGGAAATTCATCCTGGATGAGAAATCCTTCTTCGTCGGCAATCTCGTACCATATCTCCGGCGGAAAGCCGATACAGTAGCGAATAGAGTTCCATTGCATACTCTTGAATTTTCTATGTAACCGGCGGACCCATTCTTTGCGCCAGGGCCTGTCACCCCGAAGCGCATCCTCGAAAAAACGATAAACGCAAACGTTTGTACCACGCATGAAGTACGGCTTGCCATTTAAAATCGCCCGCCCGGTTTCCTTATCAAATTTAAATGAGCGCATACCAAAACGAATCCGTCGAGAATCACCTCCGGTATTCAGCTTCAGTTCATAAATAAAAGGATTTTCAGGGGTCCATAACTTGCAGTTCTCTATCGGAACAGTCACATCCAGCTTTGTTGTCTGGTCAAGTATAAAGGGCATGCTTTCCTGTTGGACTGCGCCGACGAATTTGCCGGTGCCGGCCTCCGAGACTTCATAAGAAATATCGGCACGTCCATCCCTGTCAGGCCAAAACAATTCGGTTATAATCCTTACATTGTTGGAGGAAATATCGGGGACTGTCTGAACATTTACTACATAAGGTTTGCCGGTGAGGATAAGCTCCACGGAATCGTAAATACCGGGGATATAAAGATATTTTTCAAAATCCCAACCTGACGGGATGCTTTCGGGAACAGAATCACGAAATGCACCCACCCTCACCATAATTTCATTTGTAACCCCGGAGCCTTTCAGATGGTCCCGGACATCAAGCAAGGCGGGAGTAAAACAGGGCAGATGGTCACCAATGAGCTTGCCGTTTAGAAAGACACGGGTACCGTATTTTGCCTTGTGGATTTTTAGCAAAGCCACCTCAGGGACAGTTCCTTTGACAGTAAAAGTGCGGCGATACCAAAACGCCTGCCTTTTGTCGCTTTTGGATCCGACTTCGGCAAAAGCCGGCTCGGCCATATCAATTAAGCCGGGTACGGGAACTTTGTGGTCAAAGGTGCCGGGGACAGAGTCCATCGAGCCTTCGGCAATCTCCCAGGTGCCATCTAAACTGATAACGCGCCTTGGGCCCGCTCGGCCGATATTGGTTTGCTTCTCATGCAAACAACCCGGCAAAACAACCAAAAGCGCAATGACAAATACCTGATAAACCCCTTTTCTCATTTTGAAAACCTCCCTGCTCTTCAACCATGTCATGTTAAACCTTCCTGCCCAATGCTTCGAACATTGCCAGTACATTCTCGACCGGCGTATTGCACTGGATATTATGAATGGTATTGAAGACAAAACCACTTTTTTGGCTAAATATTTTCAACCTCTCGGTGACCTGCCGCCGCACTTCATCAGCTGTTCCGAAAGGTAACGTATGTTGTGTATCCACACCGCCGCCCCAGAACACTATTCTGCCTCCGTATGTATCAACTAAATGCTGCGGGTCCATTCGGCTTGCAGAGGTCTGGACAGGATTAAGGATGTCGAATCCCGCTTCTATGAATCCCTCTATCAACGGTTCACAACCCCCGCAGCAGTGCTTCAGCGTCTTCCATTTTGTGTTGGCTTGAATCCAGTCGTTAACCTTCCTGCTGTATGGCAGGTAAAGGTCCCGGTATCCGTCCAGACTGCAAAAGAGCGTATTCTGCGCCGCTAAGTCGGTGCCGTCCACAAATACGACATGTACCTTGTCGCCGACGGCCTGGTAAATCCTCTCCATATTCTTTATCGCAATCTCCGTCTGACCGGCAAAAACCTCTTTGATATAATCCCTTCGCGAGACAGTACTTATATACCATTCTTCGATGTCACGAATACCTTTGGGATCCTTCAACCATGGTGCCGGCACCCTCGCTATGTCACCGAATCCCGTTCCGGGAAGGCCCATCGCAATCGCAAGGTCGGTGTTTTCATAAAGCTCGTTGGCCTTCTCCTTGAAGAACGTCAAGTCTTCATCGCCAATCAGCGTAAAATCTTCGAGATTGTCCGCAGGATTTAATTTGGCCTCATCGATCGGCTTCTGGCGAATAATCGAGTCAAAATAAAATCCGCCCTTTGGCATCTTGGCCGAAGCAGGAACCGATTTATCACCCTGCGGGTACATTAAAATACTGCCGTCCGGTTCGGGGTCGGTATTGAAGTCAGCCGGGACCAGCACATCCGTGCCGTCGAAAGTCCTCCATGTTTTCCAGTCTTCGGCTGCAAAGCCGAACATGTTCTTTGATCCCGGCAGATTGACAACATCAATACCAAGTGCCTCCTGCAGGTCGGCGTCGACCTCACCAAGCATCTGGTAAGGCTCGACAACCTTAACAGGCCCGTTCAGACCGAGCGCCTTGCGCAGATTCGAAACCACGCTAACATGTGCCCCGGAACAGGCGGTACCTCCCAAATCCACGGGTACACGGTCCGTCGATTCATAGTTCAACGCTTTTAATACTCTCTCTCGTGAATTCATAATATTTGCAAAATTCCTTTCTTGTTTATCGGGTAACCACAACTGTTTGGTTTATATGCGGTGCTGTTACCGGAAAGTAAAGGCTGCGGCCATCACCGGCGGCAACTTTTATATGATATTCCAGGTCGGTTTCGTTGATTTCCCGGGCGGGTATCGTAACCGAATATACACTACGAGCAATATGGGTTAGGGCAACCATCGCGTAGTCGCCCGTGCCCATTGGCCGCCAGTATAAAAATGCATCTTTTGGATGCTTTTGAGCCAGTATAATCACGCTAAGTCGTAAGTCTTCACCAGCCATCAGGGAACCGCGAACGGTTGGTACGATAATTCGCGGTGGACCATCATATGACCTTGAAGGCATGGCATCTGCAGGTAAGTCCCACCCCAGAATTTTGGCCAGTTCCTGACCGGGCTGGGTAAGTAAGGACGGCATCAGATGCTGTTGCCAGTTAGTCACATTGCCTATTCCGCCCGTGGTAGTAATTGTCGCCAAAAGATAGCGGTGCACCTCGGCGACCTGAGCAACCAGCTCTTTGCGTATCGGAAGGGCGGTTTTAAGTGCGAGCTGCTTTTTGGCATCAGCTTGTTTCTCGTCTCTGACCTTTTTCATAGCTGCGTTGAACCTGGCCCAGGTGCAGTTGACTTGCCCCACCGCTTTCAAATAACGAAAAGTGTTGAGCCAGTAATCGAACCGTTCCAGATTTCCCGGGCCTTTGACCTGCGGGCGAAGTTTCGCCATCTCCTCCACAAACTCATATTCTTTACTTACCTTTTCCCAGGGCCTTGTGTCCGGCCTGATTCCACCTGGTCCTCCCACCCAGGTAGAGGGCCTCGGCAGGTTCGTGTTTCCCTGTCCCTGTGTTACAGCAGAGGGACCTCCGTCAAGGCCGGCAAATAATTTTGCGATTGGCTTAGCAGCCTCCGGTCCAAACTGCGTCAGGGCCCAGTCGGTGTAGAAATCGTCCGCCGAAAGGTCACGCGACCTGCCGTCTGGTTTCGAGGACGGCATATCGGCTTCATAATCTTTGTACGCCGGGCCGCCGCAATTTATTTTCCTTATACAGTTATCACCTTCTATGACAATGGCCGCTATACATGGGAACTCCACCTCTTTTACAAAACTGATGTCCAACAAACCGTTCGTTACTTTTACATCATCGAATGTGTAATCCAGGGCCCTGTCCTTGCCGACCTTAGATAAGATGTCCAGTTTGTCAATTACCCGTTTGCCCTGCAGTTCAACGCCAAAGACACGTTTGTCCGCTTCATTGTAATGAGGTTCACAGAACTGTAGATTCACCTTATATTTGCCGTTTGGGACTTTGAAGCGATAGGCGGTAACATCCCAGCGCACTGTTTGATATAGGGTATCATCCTCGGTGTCGGCCATCGGGCTGTTGGGGAACGCAGCGACATTACCGCCTTCGCGGCCCTCGGTGAGTTTCGGATCAGGCGGTTCGTACTTTTTGCCGAAATCAGGATTCCAATCTTTTTGTTCCCAGCCGGCACGCGCCAGTGCTGAAACGTTTGGCCCGAGGACTCGCGTCCTCCAGTGGATACCCATAAGACCCGTACAGCCATAGGCCAGCGCATCGGCCGCATCACGCCGCATCCGCCCCGCCCAGAGCTGCGGGATAATCATGGCAGGGTCATCCTCCATCCAGGGTATGGCCCATTTGGGCCGGCCTTTAAGCCGTGCAAAACTCGGTTCCACAGGCGCAAATCCTACCTGGCGGTTGATACAGCTAAAAGGCATCTCTTTGGGCAAAACTTTGTCAAACTGCGCACGGTCTTTGGGCGGTCCTAATACCCACCCGCACGTTGCAAGAGTAAACGGAGCATTGACCTTTTTCGCCGCCTTGACCGCAAGCAGCATGTCTTTTTCTGTCGCAGCCACCTGTTCATCCTTCGCCCCTCCCCATGTCCAGCCTTCCGGCGTCCAAAACCAGTAGTAATCAAGCGGATGGGTTTTCATTATCCGCTGGAACATACCCTCATAAACATTTTGCACAACAGCCGGGTCATCGGGATTTTGCCCTTCTTCTTTTAGATGCTCCCTGACCATTTTTGGAATTGTTAGTGGCGTCTCGGTTCCGATGCAGGTCTTGATTCCCAGTTCTCTCGCAAAGCCAAAAGCCTCGTTCAGCACTTTGCCGAAGCGATTGAATACTTCGTTGCGATCTTGATCCGTCTTCGGCCAGGGTGTCATGCCCTTCATATAATCCGGGCCATAGTCATTACGCTCGAACAATAGGTCCGCACCAAAACTGTAATCGTCAGTATCTTTTGATTTATAACCCCAGGTGCCGTTGTGCGTAGTAAAGTGGCGTGATTGAGAACTGAACTTGACCCGTCCATCGGGATAAATATCCCCGGGTTTACCAATCCAGACCGCAGGTTCCGGCCCGACTCCGCCCTCGGGATAACAATGCAGACCAAAAAAGTTCATTCTCAGCTTTGGTAACTGGGCCAGGACGGCTTTATAACCATTAACGCTCCACCAGTCAGGCCCCTCAGGGAAATCGTGGAAAGGTTGAATACCTCGCAGTTCAAATAACGGCTTACCTTGCTCATTCAAATCAGGCATCTTCAAGCTAATCTTCTTATCAGGCACAACGTCTCCATGGAGATAAAAACGAACGCCGAAATGCTCGATAAACCGATACGCCCCGTAAAGCGTTCCGAACTCATCGCCGCCACAAATCAACACGGTCGGTTTGTTCCCGCTTTTCAGTGTTTTGATTTGATACTGCTGAGGTTTCAAAGCTGTTATAGACGATGCAAGCCCGGTATATTTATCTTGAATTCGCTTAATAACTTCTCTGTCTTTGCGTGCAATGACTATCAGGCCGGCATCAAAATCGAGGCTGCTAACATACTGCACAATCGGTAGCAATTTCCCGGTTCGCAAATACAGATACCGACGGATCTCTTTTGCCGCCAAGCATTCTGGGCCGTAATCCTGTGATGAATACACAAAGGTTATGGGAGTCTCCTGTTGAGCGAAAGCGAGTCTTGCTTTTTGACAACTGGCGATTGCCATCAGAAATACGGCCGGTAATATACAGGTTTTCCTCATGCTTTTCTCTCCTTTCCAGTTGCCAACGTGACGGAAGTTAAGAAGACAGCATTACTTACACAGAACTCCTAATTATCAATGACCGGTATTTTAGCATCTTGGTTCAACTGTTGCAAATTGTTACTTCCCTGGAAAGATACAAAGGTTTTACACTATGAAGTGCCGAATTTCAGACAAAATCTTCAATTTTTGTATCCTGTTAATCCCGTCTAAAAGCTATGATTTGTTCTTGCAAAATTACAAGTGAGTAGTTACTCTCTTTGGAGGTTAAAAACAATCGAAACTCAAAATTGGAGGTCACGGTGTAATGGGCATCACCAAAAAAATCAAGTCAACCAGCTTATGTAAGTCCGTTTGGATTTTATTTTGCGTTTTAGCTGTAAGCAGCGATGTTGAAGCCGCCAATTCAGCAAGTGTTAAGAAGCTATTTGCCAATCCACCACGCCAGTACAGTTCCGGCCCGCTCTGGGTATGGAATGACATGCTCACAGAGGAGCAAATCGTCTCGACGATGCGGGATTTGGCCGGCCAGAAGGTCAAACAGGTGTTCGTCCATCCCCGGCCGGGTTTGATGACACCTTATCTTTCGGCTGACTGGTTCAGGCTCTGGAAAGTAGCCCTAAAAGAAGCCGAGCGGCTCGACATGAATGTATGGATTTACGATGAAAATTCTTATCCATCGGGCTTTGCGGGCGGGCTCGTGCCAGACGCAATGCCCGAATCCCGAGGTCGCGGATTGCATATACGCGAGGAGAGGCGGCCCCCAAAACTGTCGGATGATATAATTGCCGTTTACCGCCCTGCCGACAAAGGTTATGAGAATGTCACGGAGGCAATAAGGTCCGGAGAGAAGATGCCGGAAGCCAAATACCTCGTCGCGTCGGTGCGACGCGCGGGAAACTCTCCGTGGCACGGCGGTAGGTGCTATGTGGACCTTCTCTATCCCGGTGTGACCGAGAAGTTTCTGGAAATAACAATGGAAGCGTATCGCAGGGAAGTAGGCCACGAATTCGGCAAACGTATTCCCGGTGCGTTCACAGATGAACCACAACTGCGACCGGCCGGCGGTATTCCGTGGACCGACGACCTTCCCCAGGTGTTCGAGAAACGATGGGGATATAAGCTGACAGACCATTTGCCAAGCCTGACCCGGCCGATAGGCGACTGGAAGCGCATACGGCACAATTACTTTCAGGTCCTGCTGGAAATGTTTATTGAGCGCTGGGGTAAACCTTTCTACGAGTTTTGCGAGCGCAATGACCTTGACTTTACGGGCCACTACTGGGAGCACGAATGGCCGAACTGCATAGGCGTGCCGGATAATATGGCGATGGCTGCGTGGCAGCAGTGTCCCGGCATTGACACGCTTATGAACCAGTATCGCGAGGATACACATGCCCAGTTCGG
>JAABXR010000266.1:0-704 GCA_011776225.1 Phycisphaerae bacterium | reverse complement strand
ATGAACACCTCTCTTACATCACCATCAGGGGCGCTCGTAAACGTGACCATCCTCAGTCGTTCTCGTATCACACGCCGTGGTGGAAGGCCTATCACGTTATGGCCTCTTACTTTACACGGCTTTCGCTTGTTCTCTCACAGGGCGAACAAGTCAACCACGTGCTGTTGATTGAGCCGACCACAACTGCCTGGATGTATCAAGCACACTCAAGTCAGCGCGCTCGACTCAGCGATATTGGCAACCGGTTTCAGGATTTGGTCTTGTCTCTGGAACAAGCCCAGATTGAGTATGACATCGGCTGTGAAGATATTATAGCAAGGCACGGTTCCATAAAGGATTTCATGCTTAAAGTGGGTAAAAGCAAATACGATATGGTTGTGTTGCCACCACTCACAGAGAACCTCAACGCTAAAGTGATGGACCTGTTGGAAGCGTATTTGAAAGCCGGAGGGGCCGTAATCTGCTGTGGTACACCGCCGGAACGAATTGACGGCCGGCTTTCGGAGAGAGGCAAAAAGGTCTCTCAGCACTCCGGTTGGAAACGGTTAGATCCTGTTACTGTTCCCGGAAAATTACTGATTAGACCTACAGGTCTTACAATTCTCCGTGACGAGGGCGATAAAGGCATCCTCTTTCATCATCGCCGGCAGATGGACGATGGCCAGTTTCTATTTCTGGTTAACACCAGCATAAACGCGCCGTCA
>JAABXR010000117.1:206-1161 GCA_011776225.1 Phycisphaerae bacterium | reverse complement strand
GTAAGCTACTTGTTGAAGGCCACCGGCTCAATCCGGATTGGGTGCGAATAGACCGCGGTCAGTCGATAACGATTCAGAATAATGAAGACCAGGCTGTTGTCGTCGTCAATAATAGCACTGGAATGAATTGGTCACTTTCGGCCGGAACCCAGGAATCTATCACTTTTGCCGACACCGGTATTTACCAATTTTTTGTGGAAACTGATAGTCAAACCCGAAGTAGTTTTGTCATTGTCGAACCTGTTGAGGATTTACCTTAGGGTGCGTTCACAAATAAAATTTGATAAGAAAACGCACCCTTGAAGCTTAACCACCCTTGAAGCTTAACCGTTTTACCCAAATCCAAAGTTAAAAACGGTTAAGCCCTTAACAAGATTGCAACAAATCTCACGATCTACAAGTTTAAAGGAATGAGAAAATGAGTGCACAAACGGCCGACATACAACCCCAATCACCTGGGAGTCTAATCGCCTTTCTCAAATTGCTCCTGGTGGGCATGCTAAAAAAACTGCCTGTCAAACTCCTCTTGGCCGGCATCGTCGCCCTCCTGGCCTGGATTCTACATACCTATCTCCTGGTCGTCACCAATGAAGGCTTTAACGCGGGTAATAACGTTTGGCTGGACCGGATTTTGGCGCTTGAAGACCGGGCGATTTCCGGAACGTTGGTCTGGACCCTCGGGGTTGGGCTGGTGACTTCAATAATTGCACGTCTAATGGCTTATGGCATTGGCGCTACTATGCGCAGTGTAGTCGAAACACCTAAATACATCTGGAACTGGGCTAAAGAAGCCGGCATTTTTGCCATCCCCTTACTGTTTATCGGTTATTTCTTGACTATTATTTTTGGCTTTGTTGTTTCAAACAATCTGTTAATCATCCAGCTATTCCTGATTATCATTGGCATTCTCATTGCCCGGCACACCAGTATCTTGATGACAGTGCTGCGACTGGGC
>JAABXR010000117.1:0-149 GCA_011776225.1 Phycisphaerae bacterium | reverse complement strand
TTTAAGTTGGCGTGGCCGGGTATGTATTTAGTCGGGGTCCTGGTTGGCCTGTTGGCTATCCTGCCCAGCGGGCTTCTGGCTTTTGCCTGTGGCTGCATGGGATTTATCTTATTGTTGTTAGTGAGCGTTGGTCTGTTCGTAAAAAGTCC
>JAABXR010000250.1:2600-3476 GCA_011776225.1 Phycisphaerae bacterium | reverse complement strand
ATGAGGAACCAGGGCCGGTACTCAGTAGGGTAGGTATAGTGATAATACCGGCCAGGAACAACCATATTGGCGCACGCCAACCTAGGAGTAGAACAGGTAGAAAGACAATCAGGGCGATAACTGCCCGAATACCAATAGTATCTTTAATGTTTTGCCAATCGCCAAAGTAATGACTGACATAACTGGCGGTGGTAGCTTGCAATTGAGCTGCTTCAGGTGGGGCAAAAAAGGATCGGATAACCCAAAAGGTCGCTATACCCCATAACAAACCAATCAGGGCAGTCATCAAGCCTATCCGACGTTGACCTCGCAACCAAAGCAAACCTCCCAGAGCAGCCACCAATCCAGCAATATAAAACTTGCAACTGAGTGTCAATACTAACCAGACTGTATAACTGCGCCAAGCTTTGCGGTCCAGAGCTTCGATGACAAAAAAGAAGAGGGGCATGGCCAGAGTATCCCCATGTATATCGAAGAGAACGGCTGTTTGGGCTACGGGATAAAAAAGATAGATCAAGGCAATGACAAGAGCAGCACCACTACTTCGCAATCGGCGGAGGGCTAGAATGTAAAGCGGAAAAGTACCGGCAACATACAGTAAGGATTGCGCCACTAAAAGCGTTTGAGGTGTAGGCCAGAGTGCGTAAAGTGGGGCCAATAAGAAATAAATGAATTCCACATGGCGAGCTAAGCGACTTAAAGCAATTCCTTCAATGGTAAAAACTAAAGGATGGCCCTGTGTGGCACTCCAGATTGCCTGACTCATGATTCCCAAATCAAAGGCTCGAACATTGTATGCTTGGTAGCGAGCTATACTAAGCCAGGTTGTTTCCACAAAGGCCAGCAGGATAATACTTACCAGTAAGGCTAGTTTCC
>JAABXR010000250.1:0-2581 GCA_011776225.1 Phycisphaerae bacterium | reverse complement strand
GCTAAAGACTTTCCCATTTAATTATAGTGTGCGGCACTGGATCCCTTAAATGGGATTTAGGTAAGGTCAAGTGTAACCAGTGCGGCCGGTCGGACAATTAGGCTCGGTGAGGGACATACCAGCTCCCCTTTTTGGTATGAGATGAACGCCAGGAGGATGAGCCAAAGTAAACCGCAATAAAACCAGAATGGCTGCTGTCCGTGGTAGATTGACAAACAATTTAGGCATTTGATCCGGCATCATTGGTAAAAGGTAACTCCAGCAAAGGCAATCTTAGCAATAAGACCAATAAAGCTAAGGCAAGCAANNAGGCAAGCAAGGTTAACCACCGTTTGGCTTGAACGATTTTGTCGATGAAGTTTTGTCTGATCACTTGAAGCCCAAACCTTTAATCCTCAATTCCTTTGTCCGGTTCTCTGTCGAATGACCAGGCCCTTTACAACATAGCGCAAGGGCAAGAACCTATGCGGAATGGCTCTGATTTCATCAAGATGCAAAACATTAGCTGTAACTTGCCGGAGTAGAGCCAGATCAAAGCTGTGCAAATGCCATTCATCTGTCATTTTTTCGGGAGAGTTATAAGTATTTTGATGACCCTTGAGCAACCACCTTGCTAAGCCTAATGCTTTTAAAAATTTCTTGACCCGATCAATCCACACTTCATTAGGAATACTAATAACAATGACGGCCTCAGACCTGGCCACGCGGCTCATTTCTTCGACCACTTGACGTGGATTAGCCACATGTTCCAAAACCTCAGTGCAAATCAGCTTATGAAACTGCCCATCAGCAAAAGGGAGGCGTTCAGCATTCCCTTGGGATAGCCCAGCCCCGTTGTTGGCCAGACGTCTCTGGGCTTTTTTCAGCAAAAATACAGATAAATCCATACCATGTAAATAATTTGACGGAACTTGCGCTAATACATTCCCTGCACCACACCCTACTTCAAGAACTGAATCTTTTTGACCGGCCCGCAAAAAATGCAAAATCGTTCTTACCCGACGACGCTCAATCCAACGAATGAGAAAATTCGAGTGAAGGTGGTAAGCCTCCGGATCATATTTGTGGGCCATAGCTTCATTCCATTGCATGAAGCTGTTTTCATTCTCAAATCTGGTTGGCATCAAATCCCCTCGAATAATTCGTTATACGCTAAGCCTACGCCTCGACCTCAATATATTTGTGATACCACATTTGAAACATCAACAGGGTCCACAACATCTTACGATTATCCCGCCGCCGGGCAAAATGCTCATCGAGCAAATGCTTTACGTAATCGTAATTAAACAAACCTTGCCGCCCAATTCGCTTTTCCGACATCATATCCAGGACCAAATCTCGCCATTCATGGTTAATCCAATGAGCAACCGGCATATTGAAACCCTTTTTAGGCCGCTTTATCACGGCTTGGGGCAACTTTGAGGCCATACTTTTTTTAAGTAAATACTTAGTCGTAATCCCTCTCAGTTTTAACGCCAAGGGTAACGCAGTGGCAAAATCGACTACTCCTCGATTGAGGAAGGGGACCCGCACTTCTAAAGAGGATGCCATGCTGGCCCGGTCCACTTTGTATAAAATATCACCTTCAAGGTATAGCTTCAGGTCATTGTAAAGAATTTGGTTCAGCGGCAAACGAGCATCACTTTCACGGGCATGGTAGTAAGATGGGGTGTAAGTGTCACGCAAAACCGGTTTAAGCCAATCTTGAAAGAGCAATTCTTTCTCTTCGTCTATAAACGAGCCTAACCAACGCTGGTGTCTGACTTGAAGGGGCACCCCTCGCCCGGCGAGGAAACGACGAAGCTTAAAATCAAAACTGATGTTGTTAAACGATACAGGCACCATATCTAACAACTTTGGGGCAAGATAAGACCGTATCTTCCAGGGCACGATCCGTTCATAATACTCAATCATCCGATGGGCCACCAGGGTAGGATACCCCGCAAATAATTCATCGCCACCGTCGCCCCCCAAGACCACTTTCACGTAACCCCGGGCAAACAAAGAGAGAAAGTAAGTAGGGATCAAAGAAGAATCGCCAAAGGGTTCATCTAAAAAATCGGTGACCGCCGGAACCATTTCGGCCACCATTTTACTGGTGAGCATCAGTTCATTATGCCGGGTGCCGAGATGGTTGGCCACCAGGCGAGCGTAGTTAGACTCATCAAAAGAGGGTTCTTCAAAGCCAATGGCAAAACTATCGACTGTGCCAGAGTAAAGCTCAACCATCAGGGCAGCAATGGCGCTAGAGTCGATGCCGCCACTGAGAAACACCCCCACCGGCACATCGCTGACCAATTCTTGCTGAACGCTCTTCTGCAACGTTTCCTGAAGTGCATCAGCGTAATCACGCCAGTGGACGGGAGGACGGCTTTCACTCCGAGCCAGGCTAATGTGCCAATAGGCTTGTTTGCTTAAACCCTGGTTGTTATAGCGCAAAATATGCCCTGGCTCTAAGCGGTAAATATGGCGCAAAATGGTTCGCGGGGTGGGAACGTATTCAAAAGTGAGATATTCGTTTAGAGAAATTAAGTCAATCTCGCGGCAGACAGCCGGATGGGTCAAAAGCACCTTAAGTTCT
>JAABXR010000323.1 GCA_011776225.1 Phycisphaerae bacterium | reverse complement strand
CCGCCGGCAATGAAGAACTGCGAACCCTCATCCAGATTACTCGAACGATCACAGCTACCCTGGACTTGAAAAAGGTTATCAATATGACCATTGAACAAGTCCATAACAGCTGGCAAATTGAAGCCTCTTCGCTCTGGTTGTTGGATGAGACAGAGCAAACCTTAAAGGTGTTAGCCAATGTTGGAACGCCGGCCGAAACGTTAGCCAGTTTCCGGATACCGCTGGGACAGGGATTTGTCGGCCAGGTTGCCCAATCAGGGGAAGTGATCTTTACCAACAAAGTATATGAGCATCCCCTCCATTTCAGGCAGGTAGACCGGGAAACAGGATTCAAGACCCGTTCTTTGCTGTGTGTTCCCCTTATTTTTCGCGAAAAGGTTATTGGCGTCTTACAGCTCCTCAATAAATTGGACGGCGAGTTTGATGAACGGGATGTTGAGAGAGCAACCTCTATCGCTTCGGCCGTTGCGATTGCTGTTAGCAACTCATTATTATTCCAGCAAGCCGAATCGCGTCAAAAGCAGCTTGAAGCGACCCTGGAGCATAATGGCAATCCGATCATTATCGTTGATCCCAATCTAAAAGTACTGCTTTTAAATCAACAAGCCAGAACAAGATTAGGGTTGTCAAGCAATGACATTGGCAAAGTCGCAGCCGAGGTTATCAAGCCAACCGAATTGGCCGATTTCATAACCCAACCACTTACAGAGAATGAAAAAGTACGAAAAGAGCTATCTCTCGATGATGGCACTATCTGGCTTTCAACACTGGCGCTAATTCCATCCTACGGCCGGGTTTTAATCCTCCAGGACATCACCTACCTGAAAGATCTGGACAAAAGCAAATCCAATTTTGTTGCCACCGTCTCCCACGATTTACGGGCTCCCTTAAGCTCAATATCCGGATTCGTTACCGCTATTGAAGATGCCGGAGAGTTGAACGAAGAGCAAAAAAACTATCTGAACCGGATTAATCATTCTACGGATCGGATGATGAACCTTGTTAATGGCCTGCTCGATCTGGCAAAAATAAATGCGCGTATGTCAGATTCACAAAAATTGTGCGACATTATATTGTTGGTGCGAGAAGCAATTGCTGATTTACA
>JAABXR010000199.1:1017-1296 GCA_011776225.1 Phycisphaerae bacterium | reverse complement strand
CAAACTTCACTGTATTTGATGCAAGATCGCTTTAGCCCCAAACAGATTCGTCGTCGCAAACGCCAACAACTGATTGAAATTTTGAAGCGATTGGGCACATCAAAGGCTGAGCACACAGCTGTTAAACTTCAGCAATATGCTGCCAAGGTTCTTCATGCCCCCGTTGAATATGTTGATACCATGCAGCTATCGCTGGCGCAGCATGTCAAGCACATCCGGTGTTTGAAAGAAAGTGTTGCTCAGATGGAAAAAGAGATCGCCTTGAATCTGGCGCAAACC
>JAABXR010000199.1:713-891 GCA_011776225.1 Phycisphaerae bacterium | reverse complement strand
AACAAACCGGTGGTTTGGATGGCAAAACCTATACGGGGCCAGTTGCCAAACGCTGTAACCGTATTTTGAAAGACTATGTTGTCAAATCGGCATACCACCTGGGATTACATGGTCCGCAAGATTTGATGACCGATTACAAACGTCGCGATGCATCCGGGCAACATGCTGATTTTGGCAT
>JAABXR010000199.1:0-659 GCA_011776225.1 Phycisphaerae bacterium | reverse complement strand
GCTATAAGCCTGATGCGAACCTCGCAAGTTTATCTGCCACCCAATCTACGAAAAGGAGATTCTACACCGCAAAAACGGGCAGGTTACTATTTAACGAGCTGGCCTTACCTCAAAGAAAAATGGGAAAAGGTTGGTGCGCTTGAAGCTGCTTTTGCAAACAACCGGCCTTTGGGCCTATGGCGTCAGATCGTACAGGAGTTATATGACATAAAGCTTAAATTATAAGCCCGACTTAAACTGGACTTAACCTTTTCGGTTAAAGATTTTCGAAGTTTCGGCGGACAGGATGGCTTCAGATTTCAGTCGCAGTGCGCCACAGATAGATGGATGTCATTGACGGCTCGTTGGAGAGTGCCTCACCCTGTCCGTCCGAAAGTAATTATGGCTCCAAGGTACTCTGATCCGGGC
Organism: Phycisphaerae bacterium; assembly: GCA_011776225.1. Classification (GTDB taxonomy): domain Bacteria; phylum Planctomycetota; class Phycisphaerae; order Sedimentisphaerales; family Anaerobacaceae; genus CS2-K091. Next base: position 251 of record JAABXR010000199.1, on the reverse strand, counting down.
AGTGGCCAGAGATCTCGTCATACCAGTTTGCCAAGATCGGGCGTTATGGGCAGGGGTTACCACCTGTTATGCTGAACTTTGAATATCCTGAAGCTGTGATGGTTGAGACTGGTTCACTAAAACTTTTTCAAAACCGGCCTGGACCGGCACAGGGGAAGTGTTGCCTTAAAAATGTGGAGAATTTTGACTTGACTTTATTCTGGTACTCTCCAACTAATCGCAACTGAGCCTAAATTTCAGATATCAACTAT
>JAABXR010000273.1 GCA_011776225.1 Phycisphaerae bacterium | reverse complement strand
GCTGCTCCAGTGGGAACACCTTGACCTGGCAGCAAATCGTTTCAAGCGACGGTTGCGTCCCCTCCTGAAGGCTATTGATTTTCAGGCCACGGCCGCCAACAAATCACTCATGACGGCCGTCCAATTCTTGAAAACAGCCCTCCAAAAAGAGAGACCCCTTGCCCAATACAAACCGGACAAACTACCCCGGCGATTCATCCCTGAGAAAAGCAGGCCCTATTTGTATGCTGCTAACACCAACGGCAAGAAGGAACTCCTGGTAGACCGGTATGAATTTCTCATTTATCGCTTGCTCCGCAACAACCTGGAATCGGGCGATGTTTTTTGTCGGAATAGCGTTCGGTTTCGCAGCTTTGAAGATGATCTATTGAGTGATGACCAATGGCGAGAGAAAGATGCGCTTATTCTCAAGGCCGGCTTACCTATTCTGACGCAAACGGCCGAAGCGCATCTAGCTGAAATCAAAGATTTGGTGGAGACCCGGCTTAAGCAGGTGAATGAGCGAATCGCCTCTGGCGGGAACGAGCATTTTGAAGTCAAAAAAGGAGGTCGTTGGCATCTGCCTTATTCACGAGTAAGTGAGGAGATTAACGACCCCTTCTTCGAGTCCCTGTCACAGGTAGATATTCAAGCGGTGTTTCAGTTCGTCAACCGGCGCTGCCATTTTTTGGACGAGTTTACCCATATCCTGCACCGTTACGGGGGACGTAACAAGGACGCAACAAGGACGAACGCACCCTGATTGCCTGTGTCCTGGCCTGGGGGACAAATCTGGGATTGGGACGGATGGGTCAGACCTCAGATATTAGATACCAGGCTTTGGCGACAACATCCGACAATTTCATTCGTTTGGAGACCCTGCAAAAAGCGAACGATTCCGTTGCCAATGCGATTGCTCAATTGCCGGTCTTTCAGCAATATCACATCGGCGATACGATCCATTCTAGCAGCGACGGTCAAAAGTTTGAAACCTTGCTGCATACTATCAACGCTCGTTATTCACCCAAATACTTTGGGCTGATGAAAGGCATTGTCGCTTACACCCTGGTTGCCAACCATATTCCCATTAACGCCAAAGTGATTGGAGCCAACGAGCATGAAAGCCACTACGTTTTTGACCTGCTCTACAATAACCTGACAGATATTCAGCCAACGGTGCATTCGACAGACACGCACGGCACCAATGAGGTGAACTTTGGCATTTTGAACTTCTTCGGCTACCAGTTCGCGCCGCGCTATCGGGATATTTACGACAAGGTCAAAAAAGGTCTTTATGGATTTGCCCACCCCAGCCAGTATGATGAAGCCTGGCTGCTGCGGCCCATTCGCAAAATCAACGAGAAGCTGATTGTCGAGGAATGGGAAAACATTCAACGGATTATTGTCTCCCTCGCGCTGAAGACGACT
>JAABXR010000218.1:941-1135 GCA_011776225.1 Phycisphaerae bacterium | reverse complement strand
ACTCAGTATTCCGAAATCCTTCATCAGATAAAAATGGTACTGACTACTGATTACTGGCTACTGACTACTGAACTAAGCGGTTACGATTTCGTCAATCCGTAACCGGGTATAATATTGCCGATGTCCTTGACGGCGGCGATAGCGCTTGCTTGATTTATATTTCCAGACAAAAATCTTTTTGCCGCGATACTGCT
>JAABXR010000218.1:482-830 GCA_011776225.1 Phycisphaerae bacterium | reverse complement strand
AAAAGCTGTGGCCTTCTTCGGCGCGGTATTGCCGGCCGCCACATTCGACGATTGCGTACACATTTACCTCCCAAAAAGAACCGGCATATGTGTAATATGCCGGTTTCAAGGTTTTAAGATTAGGTTGTACCAGTTGTGTCGGGTGACTAATACAACGACTCGCAATTATAGCCGTTCAGGTGGTAGTTGTCAAAGTGAATTTTGAATTTTAATGAGCGTCTTTTGTTGTTTTGATTTTCTTCAAACAACAAAACGCTTAGCGGCAAACTACCCGGCCGTCATCTCATAAATCTGAATCAAATTGCCACAGGTATCATCGAGAACGGCCGCAGTCACCATCCCCATATT
>JAABXR010000218.1:0-426 GCA_011776225.1 Phycisphaerae bacterium | reverse complement strand
ATGTTATCGGCCACCAACGCCTCTTTCAACGCTTTCATGGCCGGATACTCGGCGTTTGGTTCCAGGAGCAGTTCAACGCCGTCGGGATTATCGGCCGAAACCACCGTAATCCACCGCGCCCCCTCTCCCAAGGGCATATCCCGCTTCTTCACAAAGCCCAGCACCTCCGTATAAAAATGGAGCGCCTTATCATAATCATCAATTGAAACACTTGTCAGGGTAATTTTTATGCTCATTTATCTTGTCCTTTTTATTATCTCATGCCAGGCCGCAAAGGGCACAAAGTTCTTTTTGTCCCTTAACTCCTTTGCGTCTTGGCGCCTTTGCGTGAGCCTATCTTTTACTTTTAATAACTCGCGTCGCCTCATGGCAGGCCAGTTCCCGGAAGTCGCTGGGACTGTAGCCAAACTGTTGTTTGAACGCCCG
>JAABXR010000313.1:1777-2013 GCA_011776225.1 Phycisphaerae bacterium | reverse complement strand
ATCTGTATCCCCCCCGAAACAGACTATTTGGGGCGTCTGATTACCCACTATCAACAAAGTTACCGTCACTTACCCTGGCGCGATATTGTCACCTTATTCTGTGGAGAAATGGCCTGCGGTCAGGAGTTTTGTGATTGGGACATTCTGCTAAAAGCCTTCCATTATAAAGCCCGAAAGATACCCGGCCACCGACGTAGCCTGGCACAGCTAATCGATCTGTACTTCATACACTATCT
>JAABXR010000313.1:736-1661 GCA_011776225.1 Phycisphaerae bacterium | reverse complement strand
GGTCAAATCCCTTGAGGATGCCTGCGATATGTGGCTGACCAGGATTCAGGTCGCCCTGGCCTATAACAAACGGGCTGACGGCCGTAAATTCCTGGAAGTGCGCTACGAAGATTTAGCAAGGACACCGGAACCAATCATCCAACGAGTTTGTACCTTTCTAGAGCTAACTTACGAACCACATATGCTCGATTTTCACCAAAATCCTGACAAGTTTCGGGGCGATGCAGCTCGGCCGCACCTTCATCCGATGCTGACCCAGCCAATCAATACCAAAGCAATCGGCAAATGGCACCAGTTTTTCGCCCCCAACCAGCAAACATACATCCACCAACGATTGGGCCAGACATTGGCTGCATTGGGATACGAAAATGAGTAAAAGCCTCAAGCCACATATAACTCAACCATTTCAAAGAGTACAGCGCAAACTGCGGCTTCGCCACTTCTACCTCCGCCAACGTCTTAACCTAATCGCTTTCAATATCTATCGGCAGGGTCTTATCACTGTGCCAGAGCCACTGGAAGACAAGTATTTTTACCTGGCAATCGTGGCCATTTTCCGGGGCGAAGATCCTTATTTATGGGAATGGCTGGATTTTCATCTACTCATGGGTGTTGAACACTTCTTCCTGTACGACAATGGCCTGGAAGAAAGTTCGCAAAAGCTACTCCAACCCTACATTGACGCCGGTCTCGTTACGCATATTCCCTGGCCCGACTTGCCGGGACTACGCAATTACAATTGGGCCGGACCGCATACGCTCTCTATTCAACAATTGGCATATGGTCACTGTGTGAGATATTTTCGCCGAAACTTTAAGTGGCTAATGCAACTCGATCTGGATGAATTCATGTTTCCAGCTTCCTGTCAATACCAATGCCTAAAAAGCGTATTGAAATCCCTGGACGCTGACAAAATCATGGGAAT
>JAABXR010000313.1:0-722 GCA_011776225.1 Phycisphaerae bacterium | reverse complement strand
CTTACGTTAAAAGCATCAGTCACGCCCAGTATCTGGCCTCAGATTTGTTCATGGGACCCCACTGGTTTCAATATCGAATCTGGCGAGAAATTCAACAAAGATTACTTGGCTACCCAAGCGTCATAAAAGGCAAAGCGGCGAACAAGTTGTTACGTTTAAACCACTATGAATTAAAATCACAGGCAGAGTACCTGGCCAAAAGCAAAATCAATGCTAATGGTTACATGGCTGGCAAAGAGAACCTGGAACGCTTTTTGGCTCTGGATGAAGGAGCAAATGAAGTAGAAAATCGCGATATTCAGCGTTTTTTGCCCATGTTGAAGAGAAGATATGAGAACCCTTCCAGGAAACCCCAGCCAATTAGATAAACGAAGCAGGTTGATTCAATTTTTTCTCAGCAAAGTAAATCGAATTCCGCTGCTGCCGTCCAACGGCCGTTACAACCTGACCATATCCCACCAACATAAGTTTATATGGTTTCGAGTAGCCAAGGTCGCTACACGCACCATTCTGAACCATTTCCAAACAAACCAGATCCATCTCGACGTTGAACATGCCGGGTTCATTTTTTATCCACCCGGATTATTCACCAGTTATTTCAAGTTTGCTTTTGTCAGAAACCCCTGGGATCGCTTGGTCTCCTGTTGGTTAGACAAAGTTATCCAATCAAACTTCTATCATTTTGAGGCTGGCAAATACGAAAAGATGAAAGAATTCGAGCA
>JAABXR010000278.1:3538-3887 GCA_011776225.1 Phycisphaerae bacterium | reverse complement strand
GTTGGCCGTCCCATCTGAGTTGCTGGATGCCGCCCGGATTGACGGCGCATCCGAATGGGGTCTGTACTGGCGCATCGGCCTGCCGCTGTCTGGCTCCGGCCTTAGCATTCTGGCTGTGCTCACCTTTCTAGGCTCCTGGAACGACTATCTCTGGCCCCTCATTGCCCTGCGCTCGATAGAAAAGTTCACCTTTCCGGTTGGTTTGGCCTCTCTCGTCGGCCTGTATAAGGTTGAATATGGCATGATACTGGCCGGCGCTTTCCTGGCCACTTTGCCCATTCTGGTTATCTTCTTCATCGGCCGTAATCAATTTGTAGCCGGGCTGACCAGTGGGGCAATTAAGGGGTGA
>JAABXR010000278.1:3130-3500 GCA_011776225.1 Phycisphaerae bacterium | reverse complement strand
CAAAACGCTATCTTTAAGCTAAAAAGTTTAGGAGTTGCTATAAGATTTTGTCAAACTTTATTTGGGTAGATCGGGAGCCTCATCTGGCCGACCTGGTTGATCACCTGTCCACAAAAGACATTATTGCCGTCGATACCGAAAGCGACAGTCTGTATAGTTATTACGAAAAGGTTTGTTTGGTTCAAGTGTCAACGGATGTCGAAGACTATATTATCGACCCCCTGGCTGTTGATATCACCCCATTAGCAGTCATTTTTGCCGACGCCGGTATCCAAAAAATTTTTCACGCGGCCGAATACGATATTATGACCCTCAGGCGCGACTACGGCTTTCAATTCAACAATCTTTTTGATACCATGCTCGCCGCCCG
>JAABXR010000278.1:882-3048 GCA_011776225.1 Phycisphaerae bacterium | reverse complement strand
CAGGCGGCTTTGAAGTACGCTCGCCTGGATACCTGCTATCTGCTTACTTTGAGAGACATTCAACTAGAAGAAATAAATCAGCTCAATCGTCTCCAGGAGGCAAAGGCATCCTTTGAGCGCGTCACTCATGCGCGAGCGACACCTAAGATTTTTAACCCGGCCGATTTTTGGCATATTAGAGGCGCGAAAGATTTGTCCCTCAAGCGGCAAGCGTTGCTGCAAGCGCTTTTCGTCTTCCGAGATCGCGTCGCCCGCAGGGCCGATAAGCCTCCCTTCAAGATTATGAACGATGCCACCATGGTGCGAATCGCGGTGCAGCATCCTAAAACCCTTTCCGCGTTAAAGCATATTAAAGGTATAAGCGCCGTCTTTTTAAAGCGATATGGTCACAAAATTTTGTCGTTATTACAAACATCTGACCTTGATCCCATCATTCAACCCGAATACGCCGCCAAACCACCCGAGGTTGTCTTACAACGCTATGAACATCTGAGAAGCTGGCGCAATACAACCGCTAAAGCGCGAGGGGTTGAACCCGACGTTATTCTTACTAATGACACTCTGATGGCAATTGCAAAAGCTAATCCCGCCAGCCAAACCGAACTTGCCGCCGAAAATATCTTGGGCCCTTGGCAATTTCAAGCTTATGCTAACACGATCATCAAGCAGTTACGCGATTTGTAAGCATTTCTTCCTTCCCCATTAAAAATGCCTACATCACAAATGCTTCCAAATTGAAGCCAATCGAAAAAACCGCCTGATGTAGGCGGTTTTTTTCATCGACCCAAATTACTCCGGCGGTCCCGGGGGCCTGGGATAAGATCGGGGGGGGGCTGTTTGGGAAGACGGGGACGCGTAAGGCGAGTAAGGGTCTAGAGGCGGAGATTCTTGAGCCTGGTCCCCGCCAAACAAACTCCCTAAACAACCGGGACGACTTTGTAAAACGGTGACCTGCTGCGCACTGTCCACTGCCTCATGAAGTTCCATCAATTTCATTTCAATCTCTTGACGCATCGCTTCGCGGTGCATCGTTGCCTCCCGCCGCAGTTCACCGATTTGCCGTTCTAACTCAAGCATCCGAGCGCGTAGACGATTATTCTCTTCTTTCAGATTGAAATTGTCTTGAATAACGACGCCCATCAACTCACGGTTGGCAGCCTGGCTATTTAAGACACTCACCTGACCCTGATGCAGGTTTTCCACAGTTTCAGAAATGTAGTGCATGACAACGCTAGCCGCTTCTTGATTAGAGATCAGGGCCATATTTGCCGGAATTTCCTGCTGTTCACGTAGTTGCTGGCGCACCTGCTCATAGGTTAACCCTTCTGACATAAACGCTTTCACGGATGATAAACGATCAATATCTTGCTCAGTATAGCGCCGATGCGTTTTGCCAGGCGACGAATTGGCCCCATCGGACAAGAATTCCGCAAATTCATCTGACCAGCGGCGTAGAGTTGATGGTGATACATCTAAGTGAATGGCAACATCTTGAGGTGTTTTATAGTGTGTGTCCATTGTGGGCTCTCTCTCTGGCTATATAGTATGGGTTTGAAGGTGGGCGACCTCGGCTGCTTTATTGGTCATCATCCAAGACATGATAAGTAGTGTCAATCACCGTATTATCATCATCATCGGCTGGAATGCCGTAATTAATTTCATCACGCAATCGCTCAACTAAATCTTTCGGACATACCTCCACGAACAGTTTTAGGCCCAGCAAAATCACCGCCACATCATCAATGGGAGTTATACCCACAAAGGGTATCAGAAACGCATCGGCAGGGCCAAGCCAATAGAGAAAAGACAAAATTGGAATAACCTTAGTCCAAAGGGGCACCTCAGAACTGGTAAAGAGTCGCCAAATCAACGTGCCACTTTTGTTGAACTCACGGGCGAAGTTTGCCAGTATCTTGGCATCATAAGATGGATCTTGGTTATGCACGGTACCCTCCTAATATATCTGATGCAAAATAACGTACAAGCTGTTCCCATAATCCTAATGGTCACGAATCACACTTACATTCAACAGCAGCTCTATTTGGTTATACCTAGTTAATTATAGTGATCCTGAATAAAATAGCAAAGTAATCGCTCATGACTTTTACGATTTAAAGCGCTCATCATAAGTCGGCCAAATCACCCGAAGTCTTGAGCGAATTCTCA
>JAABXR010000278.1:0-866 GCA_011776225.1 Phycisphaerae bacterium | reverse complement strand
ATGAAATCGCTCAAAGAAGCACTAGTAGACTATGATTTAGCCTTATTACAGGCTCTGGCGCAGAAGCGAGGTCTGGAAATGCCGCAGACACGCAGTTCCGAAGTGCTCAACACTTTCGTCGAAGCGCTGCTCTCGCCGGTTTCCATCGCCATAGCCGTGAGCGATTTGTCGGCCGAGGAAAAAGAAGCCTTAAAGCACCTCATTTCGGCCGGAAACGTCCTGGAAGCGCCTAAGTTCAGCCGTCTGTATGGCTCTATCAGGCCCATGGGACCCAATAAACTGTTACGTGAAAAACCCTGGCAGTCACCCGCCAACCCAGCCGAAGGGTTATGGTATCGAGGCTTGATTTTTAAAGGTTTTCATCACACTATTAACGGCCCGGAAGAAGTTATTTTTATACCAGACGATCTTCAGGTCAACCTGCCCCTCACACCTACGGCTCCCCCCACTTTTCAGGTCGGCCTGGCCTCAACACCTACGATCATCTTACCCTCCACTCAAGCGGCCAGAGAGGATCTTTTCAGCCTGCTCGTTTATCTACAAACGAATATCGTCCGGCTGGCTGGCGACGGTGAAATTCCACCGGGCCATCTGGGAGCGATTCAGGCGCAATTCAGTCAGCACTATCCCGACGACGCCGAGGCTGCCAATCACTGGTTGGCCTTTATGCGCCATTTAGCGCAACGACTCAACTTCTTGCAGAGACAGGGCCAACGACTTAAGCTAAATGCGCCGGCTGTTCGCCATTGGCTTCAACAAAGCGCTTGGGCTCAAAGCCGCCAACTCCAAGACATCTGGCGTAGCGACCCCACCTGGAACGACTTGTGGCACGTCCCCGACCTATACCCCCAAGAAACTGGCTGGGA
>JAABXR010000331.1:977-1252 GCA_011776225.1 Phycisphaerae bacterium | reverse complement strand
TTTGGGTTGCGATTGGGGAGTTTTTCGAAATGCATCTACAGGAAAAATAAAAATGTAAGTGAGTGACTTTTTACTTTCGGAAAAGTGTTATTCGTCACTATAGCAGAGTCTGCATTTATGCCATACTGAAATTGGGCAATTGTACCTTAAAAACGGGGGTGTGATGTCAGATAAACAGGCAGGCTCACAACCCCATTAACTATTCACACAAAATCGCCCGCTAAGTAAGCAGCTAAGAATAATAATAGCCGCTTACTTGAAAACCGTCCGCATCA
>JAABXR010000331.1:352-879 GCA_011776225.1 Phycisphaerae bacterium | reverse complement strand
TAGGTTGCAATGTCTCACTTACTTGAAGTAAGAAACCTGGTAACGAAATTTTATACAGAAGAGGGTATTGTTAATGCCGTAAATGGTATTTCCTATACGCTAGATGAGGGGGAATCAATGGCTTTAGTGGGGGAAAGTGGTTGTGGAAAATCGGTTAGTGTTCTTTCACTGATGAAGCTCATTCCAACACCACCAGGGAAGATTGTAGCAGGCGAGGTGTTGTTTAACGGCCGTGACCTGCTAAAGGTTTCGAACGAAGAAATGCGTCGAATTCGTGGTAGGGAAATCGCCATGATTTTCCAGGATCCACTCACATCGCTAAACCCTGTCTTAACAATCGGCCACCAAATGACTGAGGGGCTTAAGTTGCACCTTGGCATGGATGACCGACAAGCGGACGATAGGGCGATTGAGTTGCTAAACTTGGTCGGTATCGCCGATGCTCCCAATCGATTGGGTGAGTATCCTCACCAATTTTCGGGTGGACAACGTCAAAGAATCATGATCGCGATGGCCCTTTCATGCAA
>JAABXR010000331.1:0-251 GCA_011776225.1 Phycisphaerae bacterium | reverse complement strand
AGCCGTTATGTACGCCGGATACCTGGTAGAGATAGCGCCGGTTGACGCCTTATACAAACAACCAGACCATCCTTACACCAACGCTTTGCTCAAATCAATTCCCCGTGTCGATTCTAGAGATAAGAAACGGTTGGCAACCATTCACGGGGTCCCGCCAGATTTGAGGCAAGAATTTCACGCCTGTCCATTTTCTCCCCGTTGTCCAAACGTGATGGATAAGTGCAAGGCGGGAAATCCCCCGCTCTTTTCCG
>JAABXR010000200.1:51568-58860 GCA_011776225.1 Phycisphaerae bacterium | reverse complement strand
AACGCGAAGAGCAATATTTTCGAGAACTGTATTTTTAGGTTTGTGTGTAATACTCGGTTTCTGCCTGTTTCAGGCTATTGCATCAGCTGATTTAAACCGGCCGCAGGCAAACGCCTTGGAAGTTCGGGTGATGAGTTTTAATATCCGGTATGGCACTGCTAACGATGGCGAAAATCACTGGAAAAACCGTTACGAAATGGTTTTTGACGTTTTACGCAAACATCGACCCGATGTTGTGGGATTGCAGGAGGCATTGGGTTTTCAAATACAGCAAATCCGCAAGGCAATCGGCGGATACGGCCTGATAGGCGTCGCTCGTGAGGATGGCAAAAATGACGGTGAGTATTCCTGTATCCTCTATCGCCTTGACCGATACGACGTAAACGAATCGGGGACCTTCTGGTTTTCGGATACTCCCGAAGTGCCCGGCTCAAGTCACTGGGGAAATGCCTGTGTCCGTATCTGCTCCTGGGCCAGATTCATCGAAAAGAAATCAGGTAGGGCTTTTTATGTATTTAATCTTCACCTGGACCATGTCTCCCAGCCGTCCCGCCAAAAAAGTGCTGTTTTGCTTTCCAAACGTCTGCTCGCCAGAAAACATGCCGATCCTTTCATAGTCACAGGTGATTTCAATACCGGCGAGAAAAATCCCGTTATATTGTATCTAAAGGGCCAACTGGCCCTCAGTAAGTCAAATGGGAATAAAGGCAAAAATCCTGTTCCAATGGTTGATACGTTTCGCGTATTGCACCCCGATGCCGGAGACGTCGGAACCTTCAACGGCTTTAAGGGAAACCGCCGGGGCGAAAAGATTGATTATATTCTCACGATGCCCGGCGTGAAAGTCCTCGAGGCAAAAATACTGTATGATAATGTCGACGGCAAATTCCCTTCAGACCACTTCCCGGTCTGGGCCATTTTGCGTTTTGCAGCAGAAAAGACCGATTAAGTCGGTAGTTAATAAAGATATTGTTCTTTAAAAACCGAATATCAGCAACTAACAGGAGAATTGTTAGATTTTGTGATAAGCAGGCGATTAGTAAACTTCGGCTTACGTATTAAAACACCCTGATTGATTTCTTTTCCTCGAACTGGTTGCGATAATTCGCCGGATGATAAAGCTTGAAATCTATCGCNNCTATCGCCCGTATATATTCTTCCGGCCCGCAATGGCGAACATTTTCAATCAGAGAAGATATTTGCTTTTGCGAGCGAAAAGCGGCAATCGCCTTGAGTTTATTTTCCAGATAAGAAACCGGCGTACGCATCCGCAAAGTCGGCGGGATGGGGAAATCGCAATAAACCGCAAAAGTGTGGATATAGGGCACTCTGCTTAACGGTTTTCCAAGCTCCGGCCAGATATTGCCGGCCGCGTGGAATAGACTTATAAGAAATTCCTCATAAATAATACGGTGATCGGGATGCAAATCATTATGGGTGGGCAGGAAGCATTGGGTCGGCCTAATCTTCCGCAGCCAGTAAGTAAAGGTATTCTGCAGCCCTGTAAAACCGCTGATTGCAAGAGAATCGCTTGATTCTGCCTCGCTCCTGCCGCGGAAATTATTAATTCGACAATCCGGGAAGCCGAGCCAGACAATATTTTTCTTCGGCACGCCCAGGTTCTGGTAGCATTCAAAACTTTCTTCGCGTCTGATTTCGGTAATTGTATTTTTCTCTTTTGCACTGCAATAGCCCTGACTGCCGTCCGTAACAATGACAATATGCACAGGCACCCGCTCCCGCTTGGCTAACTGAATCAGCAGGCCTGCTCCCAGGGCCGCATCATCATCGTGCGGACTTACCATCAGGAATCGCTCGCTTTTTCCCTGCCAGTGCCGCGATACATCGGCAAGCTTCGTTCCTACGCGCCTTTCATTTCCTACTAATCGTACAAATTCAAATTTTTCTTGCATTATCTGAAACTCGCTGATAATTTGAAAACCAAAGCAAAAAACAGGAACTATAAAAAGACCTTTTTACAAAATAAGAAAGTAGTTGGGATGGATATTATAGGCAGCTTTAAGGAGAAAGCAAGAGGAAAAAAACTATCGGTTGTTTTGCCGGAGGGCAGAGATGAGCGAATAATTCAGGCTGCTCGAAGGCTTAAAGACGAAGATCTTGCACAGCCCATTGTTCTTGGAAGCCCCGAGCAGCTTGAGGCCGCCATCGACAAAGCCGGGGTGGATCTTGCCGGTATCGAAACCATAAACCCAAAAGAAAGCGATAAGCTTGATTTTTATGCCAAAGAATATAGCCGTCGAAGAGATGAAATTTCCGCTGCGGTGGCGAAACGAATTGTTGCCAAGCCGCTATTCTACGCAGGGATGATGGTAGCCTGCGGCGACGCGGATGTATTTGTGGGCGGTGTTGCAAGCGCGACGTCAATACTTATTCAGGCCGGGGTTTTAACCATAGGATTAAGAGCCGGTTTCAATACTCCTTCCAGCTATTTTATTATGGTTGTGCCCAACTTTGAAGGAAAGGAAGAGAAGACGTTCATTTACGCCGATTGTGCCGTCAACATCGATCCTACCGCTGAGCAGCTCGCGGATATAGCACTGGCTTCTGCCGCCAGCGCGAGGGGACTTCTCGGCGAAGAACCGCGTGTAGCTTTGTTGTCATTTTCCACCAGGGGCAGTGCTTTCGGGCCAAGCGTGGACAGGGTAAAAGAAGCCCTGAAGATAGCGCGGGCACGGGAGCCTGAATTGGCCATTGACGGTGAATTTCAAGCGGATTCGGCGATAATTCCGAGGGTGGCCGCCAAGAAGGTGAAGGATGAGAGTGCTGTGGCGGGTAAGGCCAATGTTATTATTTTCCCCGACCTGGATTCGGGAAATATTGCATACAAACTGACACAATACATGGCCGGCGCGCAGGCAATCGGACCGTTCCTGCAGGGATTTGCAAAGCCTATAACAGACCTTTCAAGAGGGGCGAGCGTAGAGACAATCATATCGGCTGTGGTTTTGACTTTAGGGCAGGTGCCGGAGAAAATAATCCCCATACAAATAAAGCAGGATTTGCGAAAAGTGAAAAAGAGCGCCCAGACGGGGCATTCTGTATTTGAGAGTTCCAAAGGATAATACTGACATGAAAGTACTTGTTATTAATGCGGGTAGTTCCTCGGTCAAGTATCACTTGTACAACATGCCCCAGGCGGAGGTCCTTGCCCACGGCGTGGTCGAACGAATTGGAGAGGAAAGTTCGAATCTCTCTCACTTCTTTAATGGCAAGACCCACACAGTGCAAAGAAAGGTCGAAGATGTGGGAGAGGGAATGGAACTTATACTGGATACTTTGGTCAGGACGGATGTTGGAGTTATACAGGACTTTTCTGAAATTAACGCCGTCGGGCACAGGGTGGTCCACGGAGGCGAAGAGTTCACTTACTCTGTAAATATTGATGAAAAGGTAATTGCTTCTATCGAGAAGTACGCGGACCTTGCTCCACTGCACAATCCTCCAAACCTTGCGGGTATCCGGGCAATTGGGCGCAGACTCCCTGATGCGAAACAGGTTGCCTGCTTCGATACCGCATTTCATTCCACCATCCCGAAGGCCGCGTATATGTATGCTTTGCCATACGAGCTTTACGAAAAGTACGGGATTCGCAGATATGGTTTCCACGGAATCTCGCACAGATATGTTGCCAGGCGTGCCGCTTCCATAATGGGGCGTGGGAAATATAATATCAACGCCGTTACCTGTCATCTTGGAAACGGCTGCTCTATTACGGCCGTGAAACAGGGCAGGTCAATTGATACATCTATGGGATTTACACCTCTGGAAGGTGTGCCAATGGGTACGCGCTCCGGCGACCTTGACCCATCGATACTCTTTTACCTTGGCGATAAAGGATATGACGTAAAAGCATTAAAAGAGCTGTGCAACAAGAAAAGCGGTCTACTTGGAATATCGGGTGTCTCGAACGACGTGAGAAATCTCGTGGAACTTTCGGATCAGGGTGATCCTCGGGCACAGCTGGCTATCGATATTTTCTGCTACCGCATCAAGAAGTACATCGGTGTATATTGTGCCGTTCTGGATACTGTGAACGCTGTAGTCTTTACGGGCGGTATAGGGGAAAACGCCGTGTTCCTGCGTCAGCAGATATGCACCGGCCTAAATCAAGTAGGCATCCAGCTTGACGAGGAAAAAAACAAGATGGTTGTCGCAAAAGAAGCTGAAATCAGTACCGATGGAAGTAGAGTCAAAGTCTTTGTGATTCCCGCAAATGAGCAGGTCGCTATTGCCAATGATACTTATGAGTTAACCAGATGCGAACAGCCGATTGTGTCAAAGTAAAACAGCTATAGAAATAGTACACAGCAGCAAATGGAAATCCTTCAAAATGGGGGATAGGCCTGATTCACAATTTACTCTTTCTCCTTCTACTCCTCCTCAGAAGGCAGAAATGGTGACCAGGAAGGATATCCGTCAAAAACCTTATTATCTGTCAGTCTTTTCTGGTTAGTTCCGTCCGCATTCATAACATAAATCTCATAAAAACTATTTAGACCATTTCTATCTCTATTTGATTGAAAAGCTATCTTCTTTCCATCAGGAGACCAGGAAGGACCATCATCAAGAGCAGAATTATTTGTCAATCTTGTCTGCTCACTTCCATCAGCATTCATAACATAAATCTCAATAATTTCAACCCTTTCATCTCTATTTGAATAAAAAGCTATCTTTTTACCATCGGGGGACCAGCAAGGAGCTGCATCAAGAGCAGGATTATTTGTCAGTCGTGTCTGCTCACTTCCATCCGCGTTCATAATGAAAATTTCAATATTTCCATCTTTATCTGACTCAAAAGCTATCTTCTTACCATCAGGCGACCATGAAGGACTTAAATCCCGCCCAGGATTATTTGTTAGTCGTGTCTGCTCACTCCCATCTGAATTCATGACATAAATCTCAGGTTGTGCATCTCTTATTGACATAAAAGCTATCTTCCCTCCATCAGGTGACCAAGAAGGACCTGTATCAAGATAAGGATTATGTGTTAATCTCCTCTGTCCACTTCCATCTGCATTCATAACAAAAATATCTGTATTTCCATCTCTGTTTGAAGCAAACGCTATCCTTTTTCCATCCGGAGACCAGTAAGGATCCCATTCTGTAGTAGTATTATTTGTCAATCTTTTCTGCTCACTTCCATCTGCATTCATAACATAAATCTCATAATTTCCATCCCTATTTGAAACGAAAGCTATCTTGGTTTGTTTGTATAGTTTTTCTTCAAAAGAAACTGGCTCTTTTGGTAAGATTTCTTCTTTCTGTTGTTCTTTCTCAATGGATTCTGTTGGTGCAGTATCTTCCCTTACAGGTTCTTCCTTCTTACAACCACATACACTAATCCCTATTATCACAGCTATAACAACAGCTAAGGTAGTCATATATCTCGATTTCATTTCTTCTCCTTTCCCTAAATTTCAGAAGGCAAAGATGATAGGCATGTAGGATGTCAGACTGCCTTCTTGATGTTATAGTAATACTATACCAACAATGAAGAATATAACATTAATCATCAATAGGAACAAGGAAAATACTCTTCTCACAATTGTTGAGGACGAGATATTTAGCGGAATATTCATGTGCATCAAAAGCTTGTTTCCCTCATCTGTTTCAGGAACCGGGGCGATTTTTTTCAAGTTCTGTAGCCGGTATTTTTGAATTTACTACGCGGAGATTGAATTGGTTCCTCTTTGAATTGGCCACTGCCGAGACTTCTGCGGACAAAGGGGATTTTGAGATATTCTGATAGAGCTATTCCCAGTTTTTTACTCAAGCCTGAAGTTGCCTTTGATTTCGGCGAGAGATACTCGTGTGTTCCATTAGCCATGTCTGCGTAAAACGAAGACCGGGACCCGGTAGGTTGTGTCCTGTCAGAGCTGTGACTAAGCCTCGTACGCCCGTAAGTTGTGACGCCGTAAACAAGTTTACGGATATCCCCGACACGTAGTTTCCTGCTGCGAGAGATGATTCCTAAAAATGATTTCCACTGAACAGTTAACGTTTCTTTGCGAGAATCAACAGAAATAGTAACAACAGGCTGGGCCAGTACCGCTGCTATACAGATCACAAACATTCCCGTCGCGGCGAGAATGATCACAATGTGTACAGGTTTTCCCAACGCCCATAACACTACGAGCGGGATAGCGGAGACACCGGCGATGAATCCGCTGATTATTATTTGCGAAACCGGATAACCGGAAATACGAAAGACTTCTTTCATTGCCTGCTCCCTATGTTGTCAATTTATGCTCATATAATTGAAAGTCAATTTCACAGCTGTTAAACATAATTGTACAAGCTTATGGAATTTTGAAAACTTTGTTTTTCATCCGGTTACTTACCGATGTCCACGGATGGTAAGGGTAATTTTCTATCCTACAATTGACGCTCAAATATCAACTCAAAGTATTTTGCGATTCCATAGGCGGCGATGCCCGGTGCAAAAATCTGAACCAACCGCCATCCCTGTTGGGCATGTTCGGTCACGATTTGCTGCTATTGATATCGGGCAAAACGTTTGACGCCAAGCCAGCCTTTGCCAAGGCGAACGAATTTGTATTCATACTTCCGGTCCATATCCACATGCTCCATAATGACAAACAAAGGGACAAAGCTTAGTTTCTTTAGTAATAATGACGCACAGACAGGTAAAATATTCACAATTTCTCGATTAGTGTAATTGAGAATATAAAAGTTGATTGAAATAAGTTGGTCATTCACAGATATCGAGCCAGCGTTCAACAAAGGCGGCCAGGTCCTTTTCATTGACGATACTATCGCCGTCGGGTAGGGGGGCGATGTCAGCTGAAGGTTCGCCGGGGCTACCGGACCACTGGGAGGCGAGGTATCCAAAATCCTTAAACGTTACATTGCCATCCCCATCTATATCAGCATAGCAGGCATATACATGAACGACCGCAATAGAACCGTTTAGATTGTCCTGAGGCGTAATAACCGCATCTTCCTGTTCATTTAACCTTACGCTTCCATCGAATTCAATACCGGTAATCATCGAAGCAGGGACAACTGAGGGCACTGCCGTAACATCGGCATCAATATTGTTATCTGTCCACTCGAATCCTTTGACATGATAATGGCCTGAAAACCAATGTACGATGTTGATGTCATAGTCGGTAGACAGTGATGCCAGTCGGTCGTATTCATTTTGTCCATCATAGTCTTGTTTATTGAATCCAAGCAGGACATCTCCCTCGACTCTATCCACTTCCATGTAATCAACAAGAATTTCACCATCCCAGCTTAGAAATCCA
>JAABXR010000200.1:45027-51515 GCA_011776225.1 Phycisphaerae bacterium | reverse complement strand
TGCTACAGGTGCAAACGGATAGGGCGTTGTCCTGATTTTTCCAGGATTTCCCGTGTGTATTTCTAATTCATATAATGGTGGATGATGTGTGAAGATAATTATGTCTTCGATTCCACTTTGTCTGCATTCGTCAAGATGGCCGGTGAGCCATTTCCATGTGCCGTTGTTAACATCATGTAAATCCCCATAACCGGAAAACTTTTTCAATCTGGGGATAATGCCCGAGGCTATAGGCTCAAAGTCATCTCTTGCAGAGAAGTCTAAACAGATGAAATGATATGGTCCGAAGTCGAAGGCGAAATTTTGGAAGCAGGGAGCAGGATAGGCCAGATTGTATGGATTATTGGAAGGCATGGTTTCCTGTTTGGACCAGTTGGTCAACGATATGCTTAGTTCATCATATTGCGGGCCGAAGTAATCAGCAAAAAGCTCCTCGGGATAATCCGGGAAATCGTCAACAGGGGTGTACTCAGCTAAATCAAACCATATATCATGATTACCTATAACAGGGACATATTGAATGCCTGCCCCAGTCGGGCGAGCAACTTCTAACCTTTCCAGTTCCGCTTTAACCTGCCCGAATTCCTGTCTATACTCTATCTCGCCCTTCGAATCTCCACCCTGAATAAAATCACCTAAAACGACCACAAATCCTATGTCGTTATTTGGGTCACCATCATTATTCATATTTATTACTATATCCACAGCTTCTACTAACTGGGCTATATCACCGCCCTCAGTTCCAACCTGTGGATCAGCAAAGATGGCAAATCTGAAGCATTCCAGACCTGCATCACCAGTAGCGTAGTGTTCTACATCAATCGCACCCATACAATTACTTAATAATATCGCCAAAGTCACGAATGAGAGGGGTTGAATTTTTCTCTTGTTCATCTTAATTGCCTCCTTCAATATACTGAAGAACTCATACTTGAGTATAGCAATATTTATTATTCAGGGCAAGGACAATACCACTGTCAGAATTGTCCGGGTTTAGATATAAATCAGTAACTATTGATAATTCAACCTATGGGGCAGTTCCTTGACGTTTGTTTTTCAGGAAGTTTCTGGGGATTCGGGATTAATTGGTCAGGCCTGCGATGGCGGCACCAATCAGTGTGGCATTTTCCACGTTTGTAATCTCGTAGAAGACACCTTTTTGGTTTACAAGGTAGTCTTTCAGATAATACTCAACTCGCTGTTTCAGGGATTTAAGCTGATAGAAAGTTGTCCCTTCTGCAACGATACAGACCGGTCGGCATGGATTATGGCCTTTTCCGCTTTTGACAGCGACGGAGGACAAGTTAATAGCGGTTAGCTTGGCGGCCCGCTCTATTAGTCTATCAATCAGGTAATATGCTGTGGCGAGGTCGTCCCGGCTTGCAGTTTTTAAGGCTGATGATAAAGGTCCACCGCTTCCCTGCGGGTAAGACATAAAGTCGTTTATATCTTTTGTGCTTATTTCTTTTATTTTATTAAGGTTCTCTGCGGAATCTTTAGATAAGAGGCCATCATCGGCTGCCGCCCGAACGGTCCATAGACAAATCGGGCCGAGATATGCGCCTGAAATCATCTTTTCGAAGGTGTACCTTCCCGGGCTGTTTGAGGACTGGTCGAAGTCTTTATCTATTTTTCCCTGTGGGGCTTTGCCGAAGCCGCCTGATTCGACATTTACTATCTGGCTTTTGGCAAGATCCAGGTCTTTTGTCTTGGTGATGTTCTTGTTGGCCTCGATGTAGCTGCAGTTTGTTCCCGTACCCAGGATAAAGCCGATATATGTTTCAAAAGACATGCCTTTAACATCAGCCCTGCCGGCCAGGAGAGTTGCCACCGTGTCGTTGAGGAGAATGATATTTTTTTTGCCGGCATTTGGAGAACTGCTGATGGCCGCATTTAGATTTTCGCCAATCATATTGCCTTCGACTTCATCCGCCTTTATTTCCTTTGAGAAAAATAAAACCCGGCCGTCTTTATTTGGAAATATTTCAATGGGATATGAAAAGCAAAAGCCAATATTCGCACTTTTATTGACAACTTCATCTAAATAGCCGGCCATCGTTTTGAAGAATTCATCTTTGCTGACCTGCTGTTTTACTCCCGGCATGGAAAAGAGCTTGAAATTCTCTATTTTCGAGTTTCCTTCCTTGTCGAAGCTGATAGTGGCCACGCGAAAGTTGGTCCCACCGGCATCCATGACGATGACAGGCTTATCCAGCGGAATCTTGCGCTCGATTTCGATATATGTAGGCAGCATGGCCAGGGAGCTTTGCTCTGCGGCGAGGCCTTTTTCCATTTCCTGAAGGAAGAGACTGCAGGTATTTTCCATGTCGATGTCGGCAGGATTCATTTCGTTTTTGTTCAAGAAATCTATGACTTTAGCCTTCACTTCTTCCACAGGTTAATCTCCTTTGTATTTTGAAGTTATTCGGAAAATCAATCAGGATATCCATCAGGATGCTCATTGTGCCACTGCCATGCAGTGGTAATGATTTTTTCCAGCTCAGTGTATTGTGGTTTCCATCCGAGTTCGGCCCCGGCTTTTGTGGCGTCTGAAGTCAGTACCGGCGGGTCACCGGGGCGACGTTCAGATTCTGCGACTTTGAAGTCTTTAGCGCTGACCTTTTTAACAGTATCAATTACCTCTTTTACGGAATATCCCTGGCCGTTGCCTAAGTTGTAGATAAGTTCGTTTTTCTGGTTTAGTTTTTCCAGGGCCAACAAATGTGCCCTGCACAAATCCTCGATATGGATGTAATCGCGGATGCAGGTGCCGTCGGGGGTAGGATAATCGGTCCCATAGATGTGGACTTGACTGTTTTTGCCCATTGCAGCTTTTATGATGAGTGGAATCAGGTGCGACTCAGGCCTGTGGTCTTCACCAAGAGCGCCGTTTGCTCCCGCTCCGCAGGCATTGAAATATCGCAGTGTGGCGTATCGCAGTTTTCCCGCCCGGCTTTGGTGGTGACACATTCTTTCTACGGCCAGCTTCGTTTCACCGTATGGATTAATGGGTTGTTTTGGTGAATCTTCTGTAATTGGCAGCTTTTCAGGTATTCCATATACGGCCGCAGTACTGCTGAATACGAATTTGTTAACGCCGCAACTTTCCATCGCTGAGAGCAAATTCTGGGTATTTGAAACATTATTGTGGTAAAATTTAAGCGGAGACCGAACTGATTCACCCGCTTCAATGAAGGCGGCGAAGTGCATTACCGATTCGATTTTGTATTTATCGAGCGTCTTGACGAGCAGTTCATAGTCGGCTAAATCGCCCTCGATGAATTCAGCGGACCCGACTGCGGAGCTGTGGCCTGTACTTAGATTGTCAAAGACGATGGGTTCGAAGCCTTCGGCAGCTAACATCGCCGTCATATTGCTGCCGATATAACCTGCACCGCCGCAAACCAGTATTTTCATGTTTCGTGTCTCGTAGATATTTTTTTGCGTAGATGAGTAGCCAGTTTCACTCGTCTACTTATTTATTCCTGAGTTTTCAGTTTTTTTTCAATCTGTTTCAAAATTTCTGTTGCTAATTGTTTATCATCGCCTAAATTGATCCAGGCCATGTTTTCTTTCTGCTCAGGGTGTAACTGGAGCATCTGTATCGATTGTCTGCTTGGGGTAAACATCTCGTATGCCCTTCCGCTGGTAGTGATTTGTCGCTCAGGGAGAGATAATCTTTGAACCTTCACATCACAGTTGATGCATAATTGGCTGCCCCGGCTGCTTATTTGTAATTCGGCGGTTCTTCGAATACTGTGCAGATTTGCTTCGGTTGAGTTGAAAGAACCCACGTTATCGCTGCGCCAGAATTCGAAGGACTGAGCCGCCGGCAGCGGCATGGTACGGATGATCCCCTGTTCGGTATCAGCCTTGGCAATAGTAAAATTCATTCGGTCAAGCACATCTTCGGCCTTCTGCATTGCTTTAGGTATATCCGAATCCGACAGATAAATTTGCTCTACGACTTGCTTGTACTGCGGTTGAGCACAGCCTGTAACAAGGCAAAAAGCCGAACAGACCATAAATAACAGGGATTTAGATTCATTCATTTTGCATCCATTCAATTTTTGTTCTTTGTAATTACTTGATTATATAGGCAGGGAGCTTATGGCTCAAGGAGGAATTGATTTTCTGACAGAAGGTATAGAAATTTTGTGGTGCTGTTACTGGTCCGGGCCTATGGTAACAGCGGTAGCTCCAATGAAGCCGCCCATAGTCTCATACACTTCGATTATATAAGTGCCGGGCTCAAAGGGGCCGAGGGTTGCGGTAACCGGGAAACTGCATATGCAACGGCATCCTTCAGTAGTAGTTTCGATTTCCTGGATTGTTATAAGTTTGTCCTCTACTGTCATTTCCAATTCGAGCTTATCCGGGCAGCAGTTGGCGGACATCATATCCTTAAACTGAATATATGGTCCTTCTACGGTTGCAGTGAATCTTGTCGGTTCAGGCGTTTCGGCTGCAAGGACATCGGAAGCCATCCTGTTACAGTCTTCGATTTGATAAGTTATACCCGGCTCAGTTGTCCCGCCGATTGTGACAACGACTATGCCAAGCGGATTTCCATAGTTATCATAAACTTCGACGGTATAGGTTCCATCTTCAAAAGGTCCGAGTGTTGCCGTTATGGGGAAATAGCACATGCAGTAACAGACGCCACCATAGCCAATCTCATATAAGGTGATTTCGTTGCCGTTTATTTGGTTATCAAGTCCCAACTCCTCCGGGCAGCAATTGGCGTACATCCGGTCCTCAAAATAAATGTAGCGGCCTTCAACCCAAACCGAGAACCGTGTTTGGTTTGTCTCTGCGGCTGCCGTCCAATTATGGCCTGCTTCCATTGTGCAGTGATCTATGTGGAAGGTCATGCCCGGCTCAAAAGCCGATGGGTATGACCAATAGAGGCCGAAGATAGCGAAGTCATTGAAATCGACAAATTTGCTGCGGTTAAAGTCGCCTGGAATACACAAACCCATTTGGAGCCAATAATTAGCGAATACTTTCAAATCTTTTGAATTTACTGTCCAGTCATTGGTTGAATCGGCGATGGAGCGCCAATTAGGCGGTGATTTGCTTGCCTGGATTGTGCCGCCATAGGCCCCCATATTTATTCTATTACCATTGGGTGCAGGTTCATCCTCTATCGGACAGCCGGGATTACCCGCATCGATGCAGGGACTTGTAACTTTATCCTGAATCCAGGTTTGATTATTTGGATCCCATCTGCCTGCCCTTGATTTGAGATGATAGTCGCCTTCGGTTTGTAAGTCTCCTAATCGAACAAAGCATGGATCGGCGTCGATATTTCCCGGCCCCCAGTTCACGATGCCGTGGCCCCAAATCCTGTCTCGGCCACCCTCGAAGTTGCAGTACGAAATATTAAGCGTTGCTCCACTTGGCACCAGAGCCCAGGTGCTACGGGATATAATGCAATTTTTTAATGTGCATGTTCGGCCCTCAAAGACTTCAATGCCGTCCCTGACAGCTACAAAGGTACAGTTCTCAAACAAGCCGTGACATCCAACAATCTCAGGTGTCGGCCACGGTTTAAGACACATATATCCAATGTTGGCAATCGTACAGTTGCTGATTTTCCCATCGCAGGCGTAAATAAGTCTCCCACAACCAGTCCATAAGTTCTCAAGGACGCAGCGACTGATAGTTGCGTGAGTGTGGTTGTCACCGTTCGGGTCAATATCCCAGTCGAAGCCGAAGATATTACCCTTGATATCGAAGCCTGCAAGCTTGCAGCTTGCCTGCTCCGTTCCACGAAACACAATAAGACCCGAGATGGTTGTGCTCTTGACAGTATACAAGTTGGTTGGGTCTGTGCTTTTGAGGATGATATTTTTGCCGAGAAAGTTGATGGTTTCTGTATACAGGCCGGGATATACGATAATAGTATCACCATCATATGCTGTATTGACGCCTTTCTGAATGGTTGCAAAGGCTGTTTGGGGGCTCAAGCCGTCATTGTTATCATTGCCATCAGCCGCATTTATGTAATAGGTCTGATTATACTCGTAAGCAACAGCATCTAAATTATAGATAAAAAAGTCACAGCAGGGGGGGAACGTTCCGCCGGTTATCTGAGCCGAATTTTCACTTAGGGTCACGGCGAGATTAACATCGACCGGGTGTGCCTGGGCGGTCTTACCCGTAAAGTTGATTACCGTATCGCTGCTTATGGTGCCAACCAGTCCGGTCATGTTGAAGAGGACATCAAGGCTCTGTGTGTACAAGAATGGGCTCTCGCTGAGGTTCGCGTCAACCTTGTCGAACGAGGCAGCGCCAGTACCCAAATCCACAGTTAACTGGAAGCGACCTGTGACCGTGTGGATTTCATGGAGCCCCATGAATCCACCAGTTTGAAGGACGGTACTTTGGTCAGGGAGAAACAGGTAAGTTTTGGTTTCGGCACCGGCGGTCACACTGCAGAGGCAGACTAAAAGAAATGTGAAAGTCAAAATCAACTTTTTCAT
>JAABXR010000200.1:748-45018 GCA_011776225.1 Phycisphaerae bacterium | reverse complement strand
ATTGTAGGCTAACGTTAAGGTTAGTTCAAGTAAAAAAGATAAATTTGTTCTATTTACGGGCATATTCTGCTCGAAAAACTCAAAACCTGGGCCGGAAGAGAGTAGGGCCCAATTATTATCCCACAATCCCGCTAATGTCGATTAGGTGCATTTGGCGACCATTGCCTCCGTGCGGTGAATCGATGAAAACGCTTCGGCCATCAGGACTGAAACGGGGGTGTGTATCACATCGCCATTGGCCCTTATATTGCGGCGGCAAATAGAAACTTCCGAGCGGAACCTTCTTGTGTGTCTCAACATTATAGAGGTAGACGTGCTGTTTTCGCTCTTTGTCAGGATATGTGTCGTTTAGAATCCATTTATTTGTGGGCAGATAGCTGCAATGTCCATTTTGGGTCATAGAACCTATTCCAACCACCTCGACCTTGCGAGTGCCGTCTTCGTAGAGATAAAAGGCGTTTCCATGTGAAGGGTGCCATGCCCAGGCGAGGATATGTGTCGTATCTCGCCAGATAAAGTGCGATGTGCGGCCGTAATCGTCCACGATGCGAATATCGGTGCCATCGGGTCGGGCCGTAAGCATTCGCGTGCCAAAACCGCCTTTGCCTTTAGTTCGCCAGCGGTGTAGAAAAATGAATCGCGAGCCATCAGGATTGAACAGCAGATGGTTGAAGTAATGTTTTGCGCCGGTGAAATCAGCGTGGGGATTGCTAATTTTTGACACATCATCTATGGAAATAATGAGTTTTTGGTGTCCTGTTTCGAGGTCGAGACAGAAAATTCCTGAATCTTTGGGTGCCGAGTCGTCTTTATATGGATCGGGCAGCCCGGCATAGCCGTAACCGGGGCGCATATCCTGGATACGGCGGAAATCCGGTGCTACTGCGTTGCGGCCGTCCGGGCTGAGGGTGTAAAATGGGTGAGATAATGTTCGTTTTTTGCCTATCTTAACATTTAGAACGTGACATATGAAACGGTCATCCTGTCGGTCATTGTAGATGATTTCATTCTTTGAGCCGGGCCGCCACTGGAGCATACAGCCCTGCTGCCAGCACCATGCGCTACTTTTGCCGAGTTTAATCCAGCGGTCATTTTCTTTCAAATCCACCATACCAATACTGATAACGTCATCCGGTTTTGGGCTGCGATGCTCAAAATCGACCTCCATTCCGAGGGCGTAGCGGCCGGATGGGTCGAACTGCAGCTTGTCGTAATAGCTGAACCAGTGGAATTTCGGTCCGCTAGTAATTGCCCGGACACGAGGAAGCTCGTATCTTTTGGCCCATGTCTTGTGACCGGGGAAACCAGCCATTAATAAGGTGCCGCCAGCTGCACATCGCAGCAATTGACGCCGGTTTAGCTTGATATCATCCATGTTATTACCCTTCATTTTTGACATATTGTCTTATATAGATAGCCTTATGTCTCTACTATTCCGACTCAGACTTAGTTGTCAAGATGTGATTTTATTGTTTTTCAGCCTCTTTGCCAGTATTGGCAATTACACATTACTAAAGATAAAGTTGTTTTAACGCCGATATTGATGTTATCGAGTTGTCTGTATCTTATTGTGTATTGCGTATTTAGAGAACAATCCACATGTCCTCGGTGCAACTACAATCCAGTAGTGAAAAATTGGTTTCCCTGCCTTTAGGTCGGAGCGTCAGGGATTTTCTGGATTATCTGGTTGTTGAGGCAGGTCTTTCGAACAATACAATCCTGGCTTATGGGCGGGATTTGAGAAGCTTTCTATTGTATTGTAAGTCGCAACATGTCAGTCGGCTGGAGCAAATAAAGCCAGTTCTTATCCACAAATATCTACAAATACTCAGCCGGGCCGAAAAGAGCGAAAGCTCGATTAAGCGCTGTCTTGTTGCCATAAGGATGTTTCTTCGGTTTTCCAAGCTTACAGGTCTGATCGACGATGACTTTACAGCCATACTCGAAGGTCCAAAACTTTGGCAGAAACTGCCCACGATTTGCAGCAAACAGAAGGTTATAGACCTTTTGAACGGACCATTGCCCGATGAACCTTTCTATCTTCGTGACAAAGCGATTCTCGAATTGCTCTATGCCACTGGTGTACGTGCAAGCGAGCTGGCAGGACTGAAAACCTCGGATTTGAATCTTGACATAGGGTACTTACGGTGTTTGGGCAAGGGCAATAGGGAGCGTGTGATCCCAATCGGCAAAGCGGCTATCGCAGCAACGTTCGAGTACCTTAGGGAGCTTCGGCCGAAGCTGGTCAAGTCGCAAAGTGGTGATTTTCTGCTGCTTTCTCGAACCGGGCGGCCCTTGAGTCGTATTGAAGTATGGAGATTAGTAAAAAAATATGCGATTCGTGCAGGATTGCCCAAAAATTTAACTGTACATACATTGAGGCATTGCTTCGCAACGCATCTACTGACAGGTGGAGCTGACTTGAGAAGCGTCCAGGAAATGTTGGGACATGTGGACATCGCCACTACCCAGATTTACACACATGTCGACCAGGAAAGGCTGCGAAGGATTCATAAGGAATTTCATCCAAGGCCATAAAATGTTACTCATAGAGAGAGAACGACATATGAAAACAATTAGAGTTGACTTGCAAGGATTTTAAGGTTATTATGAGAAAAGGAGTTGTGTTTAGGGCCATCCTAATGAGTACAAGACGGCTATATCTGCTGATATTTCTATTGATGGTAGGATGCCAACAAGCCGGGATTAGTGCGGACAGAGAATCTTCAACCGCTAAAGAAGCAGGTGCAAAGACGGAACTCAGCAAGCAGTTGAAAATCTATGAAAGTACTTTGCTTGAGGGTACAAGCGAACAGATACGTATAGATGCGGCAACTGAGATGCTGTTTAGTGAAGATCCAGCGGCAAGAGGAATTCTGCTGTCAGCACTAAGGCAATCTGAGAATAGTGCCGCACGGATGGCTGTCTGCAAGGCGTTGATTCAGGCGCGACCAGAACAGAAACGTATCCAGAAAAAAGGCGACTTTATTCAGCCCTTGCTTGAGATCTTACCTACCAAGAACGCCCCCGAGGCACAATTGGCTGCTGAGGGTCTTTTAATTTTTGAATACGAGCAGATATCAGAACCTCTTGAGAAGGTAGTAATAGATCCATTGCTACCGGTCAATACGAGATTGAATGCTATATATGCATTGAAACTTCAGCCGTATAAACAGGCGGTGATTAGACTTATAAAGCTAGTTAACGATCCTAAGCAAGAGGTGGCTGAGGCAGCGGAGAAAGCCTTGAAGTCTCTGGGTATAGCAGTAGGCCTGGATACCGAAATTCGGACGGTGAATATGCTTCAAAGCAAGAGTACAGACGAATTCCTTCGTGACAGGCTGGTTTGGCTGGAAGGACAGATGCACAAGTTGAAGGACGATCTGAGTCTATGGGAAGAACGCTATTTGTCCGCATTAGATGAGGTATACAGTGGCAGAAAGGATGATGCAACCAAAGCCAAGTTTTTATCCAGACATTTGCAAAATTCAGAAGTTACAGTTAGATTGTGGGCGTTGGATAAGGTTTATCAGGATCGTGTAAGCTCGACTCCAAACGCTCAATTGCCTACCACACTTGAGCCCATTTTGATCAATTTGATTTCGGACCCTGAGCGAAACGTTCGACTAAAAACAGCGAAACTTCTGGCTTTAATGGTAGAGTTGAATTCAGCTGAACTTTTGCTTGAACAACTCAAAATTGAGCAACGTGATGAGGTTAGAATTGAGTTGTTCGTTGCGCTCGGCAGAGCGTGTCAATACGCCTTTTCTGTTGATTCAGGTGTCAAAGTTTCGCCTGAAGTAAGAACACAACTCTTAGAATGGGCTAAAAAGTACCTTGATGAACAGGATCCGATCAAAGCACAAAAAGGAGCTGATGTAATCAAACAAGTGCTTGAGCAGGGCGGTTTAGGTTCGGTGGAAGTTAACAAGTATCTTGGCTTACTACAGGCGAGATATAAGCAGGAAAAGGGTTTGGCCGACGGGACACTACGTGGAGAATTGCTAAGGGCCATGGCTGGTTTATGTGCACGAAGGAGCGTTTGCAGAGCTGAATCAAGCAAATTGTTTGAGTCTTTATTTGTTCAAGCACTGAATGACGAGACAGATTTGGTCCGAGAGGCCGCGGCAGACGGGCTTATCTATATTGATAAGACAAAGGCTCTTAACATATTGAGAGGTTTTATTAACGACAGCAATCCCATCGTTAGGAAAAAAATAATAGAGATTGCCGGTGAAGTCGGCAGCCAAGAGGATTTAGTTTGGCTTTCCGGTAAAATTGATTCATCAGTTGAAGGTGAAAGCGAACCAGCCTGGCAGGCGATGCTTGAGATATTTAAAAGTTCTGATGCCAGTGTCCTAAATGAATGGATAGTCCAATTTGACTCGCCAAGCACAAAAGGGAAATTGTCTGATGAACAAAAGATTTCCTTTCTTTTAATAGCAGAGGGAAAAGCCACGCGGGAGAATAAACTCCAAATGCTTAAGGATATTCGAGAAAGATTAGCCGGGCTGTATAAGAAAACCGGTGCTTTTGAGCAGGCAGCAAAGTATTTTGGGATACTTCAGGCAGAGGCCAAGAAGGTCGAAGAAAGAGATAAAATCCTTGCAGAACTGCTGGATTCTTATTTAAGATGGCCAAATTTGGAAGCAGCAACCAAATTGCTTGATAATTGCCTTCTGGATAAGGATTTAGATCCTAATCATGTTATGGTATTAACAATTGACAATTATCTGAGAGAACCGCCAACCGGTTCTGATCCAAATGAGGTTGTAAAAGCACTTAGCAAAATCAATCCCTCCCGTGATAGGCCGAAATGGCTCATGCAGGTAAAACTCTGGCTTAACCGCCTTCTTTAGTCCAGAGTGCCGAGTATGTCACAAAAGGTGGTTAAACGGGCTTAAGTATGCGAATAATGTGAGTGAATGTCTTCTAAAGCGTTGTACTAAGGCAGTTTTTTATGGATTTTTTGAGGAAGGTAAGTTTGTTTTTATTGCAGCGAACCGGCGTTATTGAGCGTTAATCAACGATTTTGATTATTTAAATATTTGGTGGTTTATAAGTCAAGCCTTGCTAAAGACCATTTTTTAGCTGAAAAATCAATATTTTAAGGCAGAGAAGATTTAAAACTGTTTTTTTCATTTTTTTTGTATTTTTTATTTTTTTATCTTTGCACTTTTCATGTTAGTTTTATAATATGAATCGTTTATATTGTAAAAAATAGCATGATGAGCTTAGTTTCTGTATTAATTATATGGATTTGTTAAGGCAGAAATGAGGGTGAGGTGTATCTTTTGCTTTTTGCAAATTAGGTAGAGTTTTTTTATCTTTTTTCGGTTGTTACTGTCACCAGAGTGGCGAAAGGTTGTGCTAATATTGCTGCTGTAGCTCAGTGGTAGAGCGCGTCCTTGGTAAGGACGAGGTCATGGGTTCAAGTCCCATCAGCAGCTAAATGCAAGCAGGTCAAGCTGAGATAGCTTGCAAAACTATCGGTAATCTTAGCTTTGAGTTGAATATAAAAGTCTAAACTGTTCGTTGAGGTTAACAAAGGCAAGTGTAAATAAATACTAACCCAGCACATTGGAGGTGTATATTAAGATGGCAAAGGCAGTATTTGAACGGGTAAAACCACATATCAATATTGGAACTATCGGTCATGTTGACCACGGCAAAACGACATTGACGGCCGCAATCACAATGCGACTGGCACACTTGGCTGGCGGTGGTAATATCAAGAGGTTTGATGATATTGACAACGCCCCCGAAGAGAAGGAACGAGGAGTTACAATCAACACGGCACACGTGGAGTATGAAACGGATAAACGCCATTATGCCCACGTTGATTGTCCGGGGCACGCCGATTATATCAAGAATATGATAACGGGAGCGGCACAGATGGACGGTGCTATTTTGGTTGTTGCGGCCGCAGATGGTCCTATGCCACAGACTCGTGAGCACATTCTTCTTGCCCGTCAGGTTAATGTGCCCAGAATAGTTGTTTTCCTGAATAAAGTGGATCAGGTTGATGACCCTGAACTGCTGGAGTTGGTCGAGCTCGAGATAAGGGAACTGCTTAGCAAATATGAGTTTCCGGGTGACGAGATTCCTCTTATTAAAGGCTCTGCCTTAGCGGCGATGGAAAGCGAAGGTAAAGATGATGAAGCGTGCAAGTGCGTTGACGAATTGATGGTTGCGGTTGATGATTATCTTCCAGTTCCTGAGCGTGATGTTGATAAGCCGTTCCTTATGCCGGTTGAGGATGTTTTTAGCATTAAGGGTCGTGGCACGGTGGGCACCGGCCGGGCCGAGCGAGGAAAAGTCCGGGTTGGTGAGGAAGTTGAAATCGTTGGTCTTGCAAAAGAGACACGCAAGACCGTTGTTACCGGCGTTGAGATGTTCAACAAGACGCTTGATGAAGGCCAGGCCGGTGATAATATCGGCTTGCTTCTTCGTGGCGTGGAAAAGAAAGACCTTGAGCGAGGTCAGGTAGTTGCGGCACCCGGTTCTATTACCCCTCATACCAAGTTTCAATCCGAGGTATATGTTTTGACCAAAGAAGAAGGTGGTCGTCACACACCATTCTTCGCAGGCTATAGGCCGCAATTTTATTTCCGAACTACCGATGTTACCGGCTCGGTTCTTTCATTAATGAGCCGGGAAGGCAAGTCTGCGGAGATGTGTATGCCGGGTGATAATATTGCAATGGAGGTGGAGATTATTGCTCCGATTGCTATGGAAGAAGGCCTTCGCTTTGCTATTCGTGAGGGTGGTCGGACAGTCGGTGCTGGTGTAGTAACGAAAATCCTTGCATGATTATCTCTGGAAAACTGTTGAATCCACGACTGCCAAAATCAAACGTATTAGCATTGGTGGAACGTAGCGTGGTTGGTATTTGCAGGGCAGGAAAAAGATTGTGGGTTCCCAGACGCAATAAGCTATATTAAGGGTACCTCTCAGGTAAATGCACCTCGTTAGAAATTATACAGTGTACAATATGAAACAAGACAGGAAGATTTCTACTGGGATGAGACTTCCGGGCGGACAGAGGCTTTTTTATGGCTAAGAAGAAAAGCAAAAGGGAATTTGTCTGGCTTGAATGTGTAGAGTGTAAACAGAGGAACTATCGCACAAGTGTTAGTGTGGCAGAGGGTACGCCGAAATTACAGCTTAACAAATTTTGTAAAAAGGAACGAAAACATACAGTCCATAAGATACGGCGTAAGTAAACCAGCCCCGCCTTGCGGTGAAATAAGAACAGGGAATCCATTTTCTGCTAATGGGATAATGGAGACCCATAAAAATTAGGCCAGTAGCTCAATTGGCAGAGCGTCGGTCTCCAAAACCGAAGGTTGGGGGTTCGATTCCCTCCTGGCCTGCTTTGATTGTATTTTTTGGCAATATGTGTGAGATTATTATGGTATTTGATGTTTATAAACGTGGTCAGGGCAAATACACAAGGCTCTGTAGTGCTTTTGGCTCAGCATTAGTTGTAGGATTGGGTTGTTATCAACTTTATAAGAAATTGGATGCCTGGGATCTTGGTTTATGGACCAAAACGATGGTTCCTGCGGGTTTGTTTGTAGCATTGGGACTTTTGATTTTTTGGTTGGTGAATAAGCAGACGATAGCAGATTTTATGATCGCGGCTGAAAGTGAAATGAAAAAGGTTAGCTGGTCAAGCAGAAAGGAAATAATAGTATCGACATTTGTCGTTATTGTGCTTGTGATTCTTTTGGCAATGTTTCTTGGTTTTACAGATTTAGGTTTTCAAATTTTCTTTGAATGGCTTTTGTCTTGAGTGGCCGCTATATTTTGAGTTAACAGATTAATTATTGAATCTTTTGGGACAATAAGCATCTCAAAGCTATAAACAGGATACACAATACGGGATAGGCATTAATATGCAGTGGTATGTTTTACGAGTTGCGGCAAATAAGGAAATGCAGGTCAAAGAAGCCCTTACTCAGAAAGTAAATCAGGAGGGTTTAACCGATATTGTAGGCAGAATAGAGGTTCCTGTTGAACAGGTTAGGCGAATCCGCGGCAGCAAGCAGACAGTCCATAAGCGGAAACTGTATCCTGGCTATGTTTTTATGGAAATGGAGCCTGCTGAGGATGGCCGGGTCCAGGAAAAGGCATGGTTTATGATTAAAGAGACTTCCGGCGTCGGAGATTTCATCGGCACCGAAGGAATTCCCACCCCTATGCGGGATACCGATGTGGCAAAGATGCTTTTGGAAGCGGAAAAACCCGAAGAGGCACCAAGCATCAAAGTCGAATTTGAGAAAGGTGATATGATTAAAATTCGAGAAGGTGCTTTTGAGAATTTTGAAGGAACAGTTGATTCGATTGATACGGAGCGTGGGATTGTGAAGGTTATTGTTACTATATTCGGGAGAAACACTCCGCTGGATATAGAGTATTGGCAAATTGAAAAGGTGTAGACAATATTTCACGGGTATTTTCGTAAGTAAGAGTCCAAGATACGATACAAAGGTGACCAATGGCCAAAGAAGTAGCATTAAAGATTAAATTGCAGGCGCCTGGCGGTCAGGCGACGCCGGCACCACCGATAGGACCTGCTTTGGGCCAACACGGTGTTAATATAGGTCAGTTCGTTTCGCAGTTCAACGAACGAACAAAACAACTTAATGGAACAATCGTGCCGGTTGTGATAACCGTCTATAGGGACAAAAGTTTTACCTTTGAGGTCAAGAGTCCTCCTGCGGCGGTTTTGCTGAAACAGGCAGCCGAAATCGCAAAGGGTAGCGGCGTTCCGAATAAAGAGAAGGTCGGGAAGGTCAGTACAGAGCAGGTGCGAAAAATTGCTGAGACCAAGTTCAAAGATTTGAACGCATACGATTTGGAGCAGGCCGAGAAGATTATCAGAGGTACTGCCCGAAGTATGGGTATAGAAATAGAAGATAACGTATAACGAATAGAAAGAGAAATTATACACAGACCGAGCTATGGGATTTAGAAGCAAAAGATACAAACAAGAGTCGGAACAGGTAACCAAAGAGCCGGTGAGCCTGTCGGATGCGGTTGAAAAAGTCAAATTATTTAAGTCTGTTAAATTTGACCAGAGCATCGAATGTGTGATGCATCTTGGCATTGATCCTAAACAGGCCGACCAGATGGTTCGCGGCTCAATATCGCTTCCTCACGGGATAGGTAAGCAGAAAAAAGTTATCGCCTTCTGCGAGGATGCTGACATTGAGGCGGCCAAGAATGCGGGGGCAATTGAGGCCGGCTGTGATGACCTGATAAAGAAAGTTTCGGATGGATGGCTGGATTTCGATGTTGCTATTGCTTCACCAAAGGTGATGGGTAAGGTAGGTAAACTCGGCCGGATTCTCGGGCCCCAGGGAAAGATGCCGTCACCCAAAAATGGTACGGTAACCGGCGATGTTACAACCGCAGTAGCTGAATTCGCAGCAGGTAAAGTCGAGTTCAGGAATGATGCTGGTGGTAATGTTCATACGGTAGTTGGTAAGCAAAGCTTCGAGAGTGAAAAACTGATAGGTAATATCGAGGCTTTTGTTTCACATATAAAGAAAATCAAGCCAGCAGCGGCAAAAGGCACATATATCAAAAAAGTAACTATATCTGCAACAATGAGCCCGAGCGTAACAGTTAGTATTTAGAAACGATCAATTACTTGGTAGTTAACAATTAACTGATAACCAACTGCTTTACATATTGACAGGTGCGAAGATGAGCAAATACGTAAAAGAATTACTTCAGACGGAAATGCAAAAAAAGATTTTCGAAGAAGATATCCAGGATTTTTTGGTTATCAGTACTAAAGGTGTAGGAGGTGTTGATAATAACCTGATGCGTGGCGACCTTAAAGAAAAAGGTATAAGGTTGTTGGTGGTCAGGAATTCACTGTTTAAAAAGGCGTTGCGTGAAAGCAAGATGGAATCAGCAGCCTCTCTTTTCAGCGGTCCCTGTGCTATTGTTTATGGTGGTGATAGTATTGTTGATGTGGCAAAAGAGTTGGTGGAATGGCGCAGCAAGGTTCCGGTGGTAGAGATTAAAGGTGCTTTTCTGGATGGTTCTGCTTTAGAGGACAAGGCGGCGGAGCAACTGTCAAAATTTCCAACGCGAGCGGAATTACAGAGTAAAATTATCGCTTTGGCTCTGGCACCTGCATCAAAATTGACTGCTGCTATTGTTGCTCCCGCCGGAATCATCGCAGGCTGCATAAAGACTATTATTGAAAGAGAAGAGAAGGAAGCAGCTTAAGATATCAAACGAGGCAGGAGATTTGAAATATTATTGCCTGTGTGGCTGCCCCGATAACGGGTTAAACGAAACGGTGGAGTTTCGGCTACCGCAAGGCGCCTACTTATAGGAGTTGACTTGAAATGGCAAAAACCGAAGAAAAGGAACAAGCGAACAACAAATCAAAAGAAGACGTAAAAGAGGAAGTGAAGGAAGAGGCGAAAGAGACTAAAAAAGCAAAAACAGCCGAGGGAACAAAAGATGCAAAGAAATGGAGTAGTGAGGTTAAGAAGCTTGGCGACAAAATAGCAGGCCTGAAATTGATGCAGGCCAAAGAGCTTGCTGATTACCTCAAGGACGAATATGGAATTGAGCCGGCTGCCGGTGGCGCTGTTATGATGGCAGGCCCTGCTCCACAAGCCCAGGCTGAGGAAAAAGAAGAAAAGAGTACCTTCAATGTAGTCCTGAAAGAATTCGGTGATAAAAAGATTCAGGTTATCAAAGAAGTAAGAGCTTTGACGGGACTTGGACTGAAAGAAGCCAAGGATCTCGTCGACAACGTACCCAAACCGGTTAAAGAAGGTTTGAGCAAAGAGGAAGCTGAAGCCGCCCAGCAAAAGCTTGAGGCCGTAGGTGCAGTAGTTGAGCTGACCTAAAGAGGGAACATTTAGCATGGTTCGAATTCTGAATTCTAATGTGCGGGAAACGCTCGGTGAGGTACGAGATACTAAATTAATGGGAGAGTTGAGTGGTCCGATACTAATTATTGGTGGCGGAAAAGTTAACGGTGAATTTATTGTGGGAGATTGGTAATGGTGAAGATTGGTGCCGGGCAAACTGTTCGCAGTTTTGGCAAAGTCCAAGATGCCGTTAAGATACCAGATCTTGTAGCAATACAGAGAAAAAGTTACGAACGCTTTTTGCAGGAACAGGTTGCTGCGACCAAGAGAAAGTGTATCGGGCTCGAAGCTCTGTTTCGCGAGATATTTCCTATTGAAAGCTATGACAAGACAATGTGTTTGGAATATCTCCACTATGAGCTGGAAAGGCCACGTTATACACCTATAGAGTGTCGGCAGTTGCGTTTGACCTACGGTTACCCATTAAAGATATGGTGCAGACTGCGCAGCAAGGATGGTGAAGATGTAACCGAACAGGGGATATATCTCGGCGAGATGCCAGTTATGGTAGGTGGTGGAGAATTTATCATCAATGGCGCCGTGCGGGTCATAGTCAGCCAGTTGCACCGAAGTCCTGGTGTTGATTTTCTTATCGAGAGCAAAGAAGGCGATAGAGTACTGCACGGCGGTCGTATTATACCGGAAAGAGGTAGTTGGATAGAGATAGGTGTTACTCGTAAAGATGTTTTGGTTGTCAGAATTGATCAGTCCAGCAAGATACCGGCAACCATTTTTCTTCGGGCAATAGACGAGGCCTATGGGATTACAGAGTCCATCCTGCGTTTCTTTTATCCGACAAAGAATGTTCCCGTATCAGATCTCAAACCTACTATGTGGGCTGTGGGTTCGATTGTTGACAAAGAAACCGGTGAAATAGAGGTAGAGGCCGGCACACAAATCGGCGACAGAGTTTCTTTAATTCGACAAAGCAAGATCAAAAAAGTCGAAGTTATCGAGGAAGTTCGAGATCCGATCATTCTCAATACTCTTGCGGAGGATGATTGCCAGAGCCACGAGCAGGCGCTGCTAAAGTTTTATATGAGGTTAAGACCCGGTAATCCGCCCAGTGAGGAAAAAGCAAAGACTTTCTTTGCGGAGAAGTTTTTTGATTCTAACCGCTATCGTCTCGGAAATGTAGGTAGATTCAGGTTAAATCGTAAGTTTGAGCAGTCAGTAGACGAAGAAGAGATGATACTTCGTCCCGAAGATTTCCTGAACACAATGAAATATATAGTAGCCCTTCGGAATAACGAGGGCGAGATTGACGATATCGACCACCTTGGTAACAGGAGACTGCGTACAATCGAGGAACTTGCCGGAGGTGAAATCAGAAAAGGCCTGCTGAAGCTTCGCAAAACTATTCAAGAGCGAATGAGTATGAAGAGAGAGGGTGAGGAACCGGTGCGTATCGCTGACTTGGTGAATTCCAAGAGCGTATCGAGCAGTATCAACTATTTCTTTGGTCGCGGGGAGTTGAGTCAGGTTGTTGACCAGACCAATGCTTTAAGTCAGTTGACACATGAAAGGCGTCTTTCAGCTCTTGGGCCTGGTGGTTTGAACAGAAGGCGTGCAGGTTTTGAAGTCCGTGATGTTCATATCAGCCACTACGGCCGAGTCTGTCCAATTGAGACACCGGAAGGAACCAATATCGGTTTAATTGCTTCCCTGGCAATATTTGCAACGGTTGATGAATATGGATTTCTTCTTACTCCATACCGTAAAGTAAAAAATGGCAAGGTTACTGATGAGGTGGAACATTTACGTGCCGATGAGGAGATGAAGGCGATATTTGCACCACCGAGTACGATCGATGCAAAGACCGGCAAACTTACCAAGGGACTGGTTCTCGCCAGAAAAGGCGGTGAACTGGCTCAGGTTTCAAGCGACGAAGTAGATTACGTTGATATTTCACCCAAACAAATTGTAGGTGTTTCCGCTTCGCTTATTCCGTTTCTGGAGCACGATGATGCGAACCGGGCTTTGATGGGTTCAAATATGCAGCGTCAGGCAGTTCCTTTACTGAAGACCGAGCCGCCTTTGGTTGGCACTGGTATGGAGGAATTGGTGGGGCAGAACTCAAGTATGGTTGTGCGTGCCAAACGAAGTGGAGTCGTTACTGCGGTTGATTCGACTAATATAGTCATTAACCACACTGACGAGTATAAGCTTTCCAAATTTGTTGGATTGAACGAAAGAACCTGCCTTAATCAAAAGCCGGTAGTGGCTCTCGGTGAGAGGATCCAGAGCGGTCAGATTATAGCGGATGGCGGCGGCACCTCTAACGGTGTTTTGGCGCTTGGTAAAAACGTCCTTGTGGGATTTGTTTCGTTTGATGGCTTTAACTTTGAGGATGCTATTATTGTCAGTGAAAAACTATGTAAGAACGACAGCTTTACCAGTATCCACATTGATGAGTTTACTGCAGAAGTTCGCGAGACCCGCCTCGGCAAGGAAGAATTTACCTGTGATATACCCAATGTCAGCGAAAAGGCGCTAAGAAACCTTGATGAATACGGGGTAGTGCGTGAAGGAACAAGAGTGTGCCCTGGTGACATTTTGGTGGGCAAGGTGGTTCCCAAGAGCAAGACCGAGCTGACCCCCGAGGAAAAACTGCTGCACGCTATATTCGGAAGAGCCGGCGAAGATGTCAAAAATGACTCACTTGAACTGCCCAGCGGTTATGAGGGAGTGGTGATAAAAACAGAACGATTTACAAGACGCGGCGCAGCCAGTGATGAGGAAAAAAAGGCTCTTGCAGCCGAGATAAAAAGCTATGAAAAGCAGATGAGGGCCAAAGAATGTCTGGTTTTCAGGCAGATGATAGACACTATCCATAAGAAATTTGAAATTAATATCGTTGATCCATCCACACGTCAGAAAGTTGGACAGAGCCCTGATGATGATGTTGTATATGAGCAGGTCGAAAACTTTAATATTAAATGGGTCAAGCCTGCCTCGGCCAGAGACGATGTGCAGAAAATCGTGGATAAATTCTGGAGTAAAATTTCTGAAATTCAGGAAGAAAAGAAGCGCAGGGTCGATAGTTTCAAGCATGGCGATGAACTGCCCAGTGGCGTATTGCAGATGGTCAAAGTTTATGTTGCAATTAAGAGGACATTGTCCATCGGTGATAAAATAGCGGGGCGTCACGGCAACAAGGGAGTAATCGCCAAGATTATGCCGGAAGAGGACATGCCGTTTCTCGAAGACGGCACGAGCCTTGATATATTACTAAATCCTCTCGGTGTGCCGAGCCGAATGAACGTTGGCCAGATACTGGAAACGCATCTCGGCTGGGTTGCAAAGGTGTTGGGATTTAATGTTATTTCGCCGGTCTTCGACGGTGCTACGGAGGAAGATATCCGGGAATTGACTATCGATTCCAATGAACTTATGAGGCAGCGGAGGACAGACTTGGAAGAAAAAGGAGAAGCACCTGCAGATCATGAGTTTTTCATAAATGTCCCATCAACTTTGAAGACTCAGTTATATGACGGCAGAACGGGAGAACCGTTTGATCAGTGTGCGACCATAGGTTACATATACATGATGAAACTTCATCATCTTGTTGATGATAAAATCCATGCCAGGGCAACGGGCCCGTATAGTTTGATTACACAGCAGCCGTTAGGTGGAAAGGCCAGAACCGGCGGTCAAAGATTTGGTGAGATGGAAGTCTGGGCGCTGGAAGGTTACGGGGCAGCTTATACGCTCCAGGAGATGCTGACGGTTAAAAGTGATGATGTTGAGGGGCGAACAAAAATTTATGAATCAATGGTCAAAGGACAAAACATCCTCGAAGCGGGTACTCCATTGTCTTTTGACGTATTGTGTAACGAAATAAGGGGTCTGGGATTGAATATTCAGCTTGAGAAGAAGCGACTTGGAAGTACCGTATTGTAGAATGGATTATTGATTCTTTGGAAGAATCGTAAAAAGAAT
This sequence comes from Phycisphaerae bacterium, assembly GCA_011776225.1. Lineage (GTDB taxonomy): Bacteria > Planctomycetota > Phycisphaerae > Sedimentisphaerales > Anaerobacaceae > CS2-K091. Next base: position 30,166 of record JAABXR010000200.1, on the reverse strand, counting down.
AATAGTCGATTAGGGGAATCCTTAAATGTATGAAAGTATTTACGATCGTATTAATGATTACGGTTCGGTCAAGATTTCGTTGGCCAGCCCCAATGATATTCGCAGCTGGTCTTTTGGGGAAGTGCGCAAGCCGGAGACTATCAATTACCGTACTTACAGGCCCGAGAAGGACGGCTTGTTCTGTGAGCGCATCTTCGGTCCGGAGAGGGACTGGGAATGTGCCTGCGGCAAGTATAAGGGCACCAAGTTTAAGGGAATAATTTGTGACCGCTGTGGAGTCAAAGTGACACATAGTCGTGTTCGTCGCAAGCGAATGGGGCATATCAATCTGGCGGCACCGGTAGTGCACATATGGTTTTACAAGGCCATACCTAATCGTATTGGTACGCTTTTGGCAATGAAAACAGCAGACCTGGAAAAAATAATTTATTTCCAGGACTACGTTGTTACTGATCCGGGTCACAGTCCGTTGAAGTTGGGTCAGCTGCTAAGTGAAGAGGAATTCCGTGAGGCGTCGAACAAGTACGGTGCTCCTCCGGCCGGATTTAAGGCCTCAATGGGTGCTGAAGCGATAAGGGCACTGTTGATGAATTTGGACCTTAAGGCCTTAAGTGTGGAGTTGCGGCAGGCTATAATCAAGACCAACAGCAAGCAGAAAATCAAAGATCTCACAAAACGCCTTAAGATTGTCAACGAAGCTAAAAACAGTAATAACAAGGCTGAGTGGATGGTTCTTGAAGTTATTCCCGTTATCCCTCCGGACTTGCGTCCTTTAGTTCTTCTTGAAAGAGGAAATTTCGCAACCAGTGACTTAAATGACCTTTATCGACGAATTATCAATCGTAACAACCGTTTAAAAAAGCTAATAGACCTTAATGCTCCCGATGTGATTATCCGTAATGAGAAAAGAATGCTTCAGCAGGCGGTCGATTCACTGCTTGACAACGGTCGCTGCCGCAGACCGGTACTCGGCAGTAATAATCGGCCTCTAAAGTCCCTGACTGATATGATCAAGGGTAAACAGGGGCGATTTCGTGAGAACCTGCTTGGCAAGCGTGTAGATTACTCAGCTCGATCAGTAATTGTAGTTGGGCCTAATCTGAAACTTTATCAATGCGGGTTGCCAAAGAAAATAGCTCTGGAATTGTATCAGCCCTTCATAATTCGAAAACTCAGGTCTCACGGCCTTGCCGATACGATTAAGAGCGCCAAGAGAATGATAGAACGACGTGATGATCCGGTCTGGGATGTTCTCGAAGAAGTTATTCATCAGCATCCGGTTTTGCTCAACCGTGCACCTACGCTTCATCGGATGGGTGTTCAGGCCTTCGAGCCGATCTTGGTTGAAGGCAATGCGATTATGCTTCACCCGCTGGCCTGTAAGGGATTCAACGCCGACTTTGACGGCGACCAGATGGCAGTGCACCTTCCGTTAAGTGTTGAAGCACAAGCTGAAACTCATATCTTAATGATGGCCACCTCCAATATTTTCTCACCGGCGAATGGGTCTCCAATGGTCGGACCATCTCAGGACATGGTGATGGGCAACTATTATTTGACCTATATGGAAAAAGAGTACGGGAGAATATCTGAGCAGCCCCTTGAAATTCCGGCGTTCAGAGATACTTACGAGGCGATAATGGCCCACGATGTGGGCACGATCCGGTTGCATGAAAAGATTAAGGTAAAAATTGACAAATCGGTTATTAGTTCAGACATAGGGATTCGTAGTTCAACACCTAAAAATGATGAACTTCCGGAGAGTAATTCAACGGTAATTGAAACTACAGTAGGTCGGTGCATATTCGATGATATACTTCCAGCGGGGATGCCGTTTTACAATATGACTTTGAATGGCAAGAGGCTGAGCCAGGTAATCAGCGACTGTTTCGAATTCACCGGTAGTCGTGAGACAGTAGATCTTCTTGACAGGATAAAGGATGTAGGCTTCAAGTATGCCACACTTGGCGGCTTGAGCTTTGGTATTATGGACTTGAAGATACCTGCAAGAAAGTCAGAAATTATCGGCGAGACAGAACAGAAGGTCAGCAGGATATATAAAAACTATGCTGATGGAGTTTTGACTGAGGGCGAAAGGTATAATCAGGTTATTGATGCCTGGACTAATGCCCGTGTTGCCGTAACAAATGAAATGATGCGTGGTCTTAAAGAAGATACCACTGAGGATGGCACACCGTACCTGAATCCGATATACCTTATGAGCGATTCCGGTGCAAGGGGAAGTGTTGACCAGATTCAGCAGCTTGCAGGAATGCGAGCGTTGATGGCCAAGCCCAGTGGTGAGATTATCGAAACACCAATCAAATCAAACTTTCGTGAAGGTTTGACCGTTCTCGAGTACTTTAGCTCGACACATGGAGCACGTAAGGGACTGGCTGATACAGCCTTGAAGACAGCCAATTCCGGTTATCTGACCCGCAAGCTGATCGATGTGGCACAAAACTTAATTATTACCGAACACGATTGCCAAACCTTGCAGGGGATCACCAAAAGCACAGTCAGCAGAGGTGAGCAGATCGATGTGCCGCTTTCTCAGCTTATTATCGGCAGGACCGCCAGAGATAATATTCGCAACCCAATAACTGACGAAATGGTTGTTCATGAGAACGAAGTTATCACACCAGAGGCCGCAATAAAAATTGAAATTTTAGGTCTTGATGCCATCAGGGTCAGAAGCCCACTGACTTGTGACAGTCCCTATGGTATTTGTGCGAAGTGTTATGGTTGGGATATGAGTACCGGTCAGTTAGTGGAGGAAGGTTCTGCGGTTGGCATTATCGCTGCTCAGTCAATCGGCGAGCCCGGCACTCAATTGACACTACGTACTTTCCACACCGGTGGTGTTGCTGAGAGAGCTATTCTTGAACGTGAGCAGAAGGCGACTCATGCAGGAAAGATTCAGTATCGCGATATCAATGCAGTATCTTTCAAACGAAGTGATGGCAGTACCCAGGTAGTTGCGCTTAAACGCAACGGAGAAATAGCTCTTCTTGATGCAAAGGACCGGGAACTGGACAAATTCAAAGTCCCCTATGGGGCCACTGTTTTGGTCGAAGATGGTTCTAAAGTGAAAGTCTCAGCGGTATTATTCACATGGGACCCGCACCGAACACCAATTTTAGCCGAAGTGCCCGGTCAAATCCGCTTTGTAGATATTATCGAAGGTGAGACGATTGGAATTGAGGAAGAGCGGAAAGGACAGCTTGGCAGGCCTGTTGTGATAGAGCATAAAGGTGACAAGCATCCTCAAATTATCATAGAAGATACCAACGGTAAAATACTCGATGTTCACTACCTGCCTGCAGGGGCCAGGATCGAGGTTGTTGAAGGCCAGCAGGTTCAGGCAGGCCAGTTGCTTGCTCACCAACCAAGAGCCACCGGCGGAACACAGGATATTACTGGTGGTCTTCCCAGAGTTACTGAGGTATTCGAAGCACGAAAGCCCAAAGATCCTGCCGCAATGGCTGAGATTAGCGGTCGAGTCGAGTTGCGAAGCGATAAACGCAAGGGCAAGATGACCATTATTATACGCTCAGAATCCGGTATGGAGAAAGAACACCATGTCCCCAGAGACAGGCACCTCAATGTCCATACCGCTGATTACGCGGAAGCCGGAGATGCACTGACGGATGGACCATTGGTTCCACACGATATTCTGCGAATCAAAGGCGAAGAAACATTGCAGAAATATCTGATTTCAGAGATTCAAAATGTCTACCGTTCACAAAATGTTAATATCAATGACAAGCATGTTGAGATAATCAGTGCTCAGATGATGCGTAAGGTTAGCATCGAATCTGTAGGCGATAGCTCGTTTTTGCCGGGAGAGGTTGTGGATAAGTTTGTATTCCGAAGAGAAAACGAGAGATTGGCCAAAAGCATCAGGATCACTAACATCGGAGATTCAACTGACTTAGAAGAAGGTCAAATTATCGACAAGAAAGAGCTTGGCAGTATCAATGAAAAGATTGAAATGATTGGAGGTACTCCGGCAAAGGGCAGAAAACCAAAAGCTGCAACTGCTCAGACATTGCTTTTAGGAATAACAAAAGCATCGCTGTGGTCGGATAGTTTTATTGCGGCAGCCAGCTTCCAGGAAACAACTAAGGTCTTGACTGAGGCATCCTTAGCTGGTAAAATCGACAATTTACACGGTTTGAAGGAAAATGTGATACTTGGCCATTTAATACCGGCCGGGACGGCCTTCAAACCACATTTGGAAATAAAGGTTAAGCACCTTGCTGAAGCACCGCTGCCGAAGGAATTTGCAGAAGCCAAGGAAGAGAAAGAGGCGGAAGCAAAAGCAGAGGCTGCCGTAAAAGAAGCTTTGGGAATCAGTTAAAACTAGAAAATTTAAATCGGAAGTAGATTATGCCTACTATAAACCAGTTAGTTAGACGTCCAAGAGCAAAGTCAAAAGGCCGAAAACGTGTATCCGACATTAGCGGCTCGCCTCAGAAAAGAGGTGTGTGTCTGATCGTAAGAACACAAACGCCCAAAAAACCGAACTCCGCTTTACGAAAAATTGCCCGTGTCAGGCTCACCAGTGGTAAGGAGGTTACAGCTTATATACCCGGTATTGACCACAACCTCCAGGAGCACAGCACAGTTGTAATTCGCGGAGGCAGGGTCAGGGATTTACCCGGCGTTCGTTATCATATTGTTCGTGGTGTACTTGACTGTGCCGGCGTCTCTGGTCGTCAACAGGGCAGAAGTAAGTATGGTGCAAAAAGGGCAAAATAAGGGAACTCCAGTGCATATTTCATTGTTGATCCTTAATCAATGAACTATGAACCAGGGAATATGAAAAATGAAAAGGTTTACTGCTTCAAATCAGCAACTAAAGCCTGACCCGACATACAACAGCAAGCTGGTTTCCAAGTTTGTTAACTGTATGATGTGGGACGGCAAGAAAAGTGTAGCACAGCAGATTTTCTATGATGCTATGGAAATCATCTCCAAAAAGATTACGGATACCGAACCATTAGAGGTATTTGAGACGGCGGTGAATAATGTAAAGCCGTTAATTGAAGTGCGCAGCAAACGGGTTGGTGGAGCAAGTTATCAAGTGCCTATGCAGGTAAGTCCGAAGCGCCAGCAATCACTGGCTTTTCGTTGGATACTCCAATCGGCCAGAGCCAAGAAAGGTAAGCCGATGCGTGAGCGTCTGGCCTCCGAATTGATAGACGCTTACAACGAACATGGTGGTGCTATGACAACCCGTGAGAATATTCATAGAATGGCTGAAGCGAATAAGGCGTTTGCTCACTTTGCCTGGTAAGATTCGTCGTTTTTACTGCCACGGTGCGTTTATAAAAGATGACCGTGGCAGTTTTTTTATTCTTAAAGTCTGCCCTAAGATATGAGATACGAGACATAGATTATGCCGAGTACTCTGGAAAAATTACGCAATATTGGGATTATGGCGCATATAGACGCCGGGAAAACAACGATAACCGAGCGTATTCTTTACTATACGGGCAAAACCTATAAAATGGGCGAAGTCCACGATGGTACTGCTGTTATGGACTATATGGAGGAAGAGCAAAAGAGAGGTATTACTATTACTTCAGCAGCGACCAAGTGTCCCTGGAAGGGCTATGATATTAATCTTATTGATACACCGGGGCACATTGATTTTACGGCTGAAGTTGAAAGGTCGCTTCGGGTTCTTGATGGCGCTGTGGCTGTATTTGACGCCAGTGAGGGTGTGCAGGCTCAGAGTGAGACTGTCTGGAGGCAGGGACACAAATACAACTTGCCCTGTCTTTGCTTTGTGAACAAGATGGACAAAGTCGGTGCTGATTTTGAGATGACCATCGATTCTATTCGTGACAAACTCCTTGCTAATCCGATTTTATTACAGATTCCTATTGGAGCCGAAGACTCTTTTTCCGGGATAATAGACCTGATTAACTACAGGGCGGTTTTCTATAGAGCCGAAGAGTTGGGAGCAACTTTTGAGGAGACTGAAATTCCTGCAGAATTGCAACAAACTGCAAAGCAGCTAAGAAACCAGATGATTGAACTTGCGGCCGAAGCCGATGATGAGCTGATGGATACCTATATCCACGACAAGCCAATTGACAGTACGATGATTAATCGAGCTATCAGGAAAGGAACTTTAAGTGGTAAACTTCATCCTGTATTTGTCGGTTCAGCCCTGAAATATGTCGGTGTTCAAAAACTGCTTGATGGAGTCCTGGCATATTTGCCATCTCCATTGGATAAGCCCGACCTGGTCGGGCATAAACCGAATAATGAGAAGAAGACAATTACAGTAAAATGTGATCGTAATGGCAGTATGGTTGCGCTTGCATTTAAGATTACAAGTGATGTGCACGGTGACTTGAGTTTTCTAAGGATTTATCAGGGAATGTTAAAGTCCGGCAGAAGAGTTTTGAACGCAAATCGGGACAAAAGAGAAAACATTACCAGGATATTTGAGATGCATGCGGATGAGCGGAAAATCCTGGACAAGGCAAGTGCCGGAGATATTGTCGCAGTCGTTGGGCTAAAACAAACTCTTACAGGCGACACGATTTGCGATCCCAAAAAACCGGTTTGTTTACCGAGCATTAATTTTCCCCAGACAGTTATTACTATGTCGATAGAACCAAGGACTTCAGTAGAAAAGGCGAAATTGGCCGATGCACTGGCTGATTTGAAGCGGGAAGACCCGACTTTTGGATGTAAAGTAGATGTAGAAACAGGCCAGACCATCATCAGCGGCATGGGTGAACTGCATCTGGAGGTACTTCAGCACAAACTAATAAGGGAAAAAGGGGTAAATGTCAGAATCGGCAAGCCCAGAGTAGCCTATAAGGAAGCAATTACAAGGTCGGCAGAGGCGGAAGGCAAATTCGTACGTCAAACAGGCGGTCACGGCCAATACGGCCATGTTGTATTATCCATTGAGCCGTTGTTGACGGAGGATGGCCTTACGAGTCGCGATGTCGAGTTTGAGAGCAAAATAGTGTCCAATGCTGTACCGAGAGAGTATATTCCTGCTGTTGAAAGAGGTGTAAAAGATGCTCTCGGTACCGGTGTGTTGGCAAGCTATCCTGTTGTGGGAGTTAAAGTTACGTTGATTGATGGCTCATTCCATTCGGTGGATTCTTCCGATTTGGCTTTTGAGCAGGCTGCCGCGATTGCAATAGAAAAAGTGCTCAGCCAAGCTGGTCCTGTTCTACTTGAGCCTGTAATGCGGCTTCAGGTGGTAGTACCGGAAGCTTCTTTTGGGGCAGTTCAGGGCAATATACTTGGGAAAAGGGGTTTGATAACGGATTGTCATGTGCATGGAAATATGCGTGTAATCGATGCAAAAGTGCCTATGGCGGAAATGTTTGGATATTCCAGCGAAATTAGGAGTGCCACAGCGGGACGGGGAACCTTTACTATGGAGCCGTTAAGCTATGAGAAAGTCCCTGAGCAAATCGCTAAGCAAATAATTCTTTAAAAAATAATGATTATTTTTAGTTTTTTCTCATTTTTATAGAAATTTTTATTGAAATTACTCGATTTTTGTGTTAGAAACTTTAGTTTTAGCCGTAGCGAGCATCGTCAAGGATGACGTTGCGTAAACCAGTTGGGCTGTAGCATACCTGTATTTTGGTGGTCATGGATGGTTTTTGAAAGGTGTTTCGTTGCACCTAAGGGTATGCCAAAGCTGATAAATTGCTTTGGAAGGGCTTATAGATAAGTCCGAACCCTAATTCTTAAGGAAGACGAATTTGGTAGTTGATCATTGAAGATCGCAACCGGGAAAAAAGGTTAATAATCAGCGAAATAAGGTCTTTCCTGCCAACAACAAACAACGTAGATTTAACAGATAGTAGAAAGATTATATTCAAAGAGAATTTTTTTGTTATTTTTTGTGGTTTATAAGTATATATATATTACAGATTTATGAATTGTAAGGAATGAATTCGAGAAAAAGATTCTTTCCACTATAAGCTTGAAGAGAAGTTATGGCTACTGAAACCGAAAGAATAAGGATTAGAATGGAGGCTTATGACCACCGGGCTCTTGATGCGTCTGCTAAAGAGATAGTAGAGCACGCTCGAAAGACAAATGCCCGTGTCAGTGGTCCGGTGCCGTTGCCTACGCGTATTGAGAGATATACCGTTTTACGGAGTCCTCATATTGATAAAAAGTCGCGTGAGCAGTTTGAGTTGAGAACTCATAAGCGTCTAATTGATATTCATGAGGCCAACGCACGAACAGTCGAAGTTTTGAACCGCTTAGTAGTGCCGGCAGGTGTTTTCGTGAAGATAAAAGCGTGAAACCTGATTCTGGCAACAAGCGACGAGAGATGTGATAATGGCAATGTTGTTGGGAAAAAAAGTTGGAATGACTCAGGTCTATGACGAATCGGGTAAGTTGTTGCCTGTAACAGTCATACAAGCAGGACCTTGTGTCGTTATGCAGGTAAAAACTGCCGAAACTGATGGCTACAACGCTGTTCAGCTGGGTTTTGAAGATATGAAAGCTTCGCGCAGAAAGAATCCTCAGGTTGGGCACGCTCAAAAAGCTGATACGGCACCGAAAAAATTTGTTAAAGAGATGAGACTGCCCGGAGAGAACGAAACGGAGTACAAAGTGGGGGATTCTATAACTGTTTCTGTTTTTGAAGAGGACAAGTTAGTCGATGTAGTGGGAACCAGTAAAGGCAAAGGTTTCGCCGGTGTGATGAAACGACATGGCTTTGGTGGTTTCCCGGCTTCTCACGGAACCGAACGAAAACATAGAGCGCCCGGCTCAATTTCAAGTTTTGCCAGCGATGCCGGACATGGCGGAAAGCCGAAAAAAGGCAAACGAATGGCAGGACATATGGGTAACTGTCGGGTCACAACTAAAAACCATAGACTCGTCTCAATAGACGAGGATAACAACTTATTGGTAGTCAAAGGTGCAGTACCAGGTCCTTCGGGTGGCTATTGCGTTGTCCGTAGTGCCAAAAAGGTCTAATTTGGAGCAAGATTGAAGAAATGATAGACTTGGCAGTTTACAACAGAGATGGCCAGGAAGTTGACAGCCTGAAGGTCGACGAGTCGACTTTTGGAAGTTCGGTCAGGTATCCGCTGCTCAAGCAGGCGATAGTTATGTATCATGCTAACAAGCGTTTGGGGACCGCAGCAACAAAGGGTAGAAGTATGGGGGTCGGCTCGGGAAGAAAGCTTTTTAGGCAAAAAGGTACGGGCTATGCACGTGTTGGTAACCGAAGAACAGGCAAACGTGTGGGCGGCGGCGTTACTTTTGCCAAGGTCGCCAGAGATTTCCGTAAACGTATGCCCAAAAAGCAGAGAAGGCTGGCCAGAAACTCGGCAATATTGGCAAAGCTTTTAAGTAACAATGTTATTGTGGTGGACGATCTTAACTTTGAAAAACCACACACCAGTGATTTTATGGACATTCTGAGTAATTTAAAGATTCTTTCGAAGGACAGTTGCCTCGTGACAATTAGCGACTATGATGATAATCTTTACAAATCAGCTAAGAATATTCCGAAAGTCTCAGTTATGCCTGCAGTTGAGCTTAACGCCGGTGATATTTGCAACCACCGCAAGATGTTGATAACTAAGGATGCTTTTTTGTCACTTTTAAGCACAGAAGGAGCAGGTGAAAATTAATGCCAATTACCATTGACGACTTTGATATAATTATTCGTCCCTTGATTACAGAGCAGGGCGTACATTTTGCGAATACAAAAGGTGCGTACTCCTTTGAGGTAAATAAAAAGGCTAATAAAATCCAGATAAAAAATGCCGTTGAAAGAATATACAATGTTAAAGTTCGAAAAGTGAGAACGGCCAACCACAGAGGCAAACTCCGCCGCAGAGGCAGAACATACGGCAGCAAACCGAGTTGGAAGAAAGCTGTTGTGTTTTTGGATCCGGAGTTTCATATAGATTTGTTCTAAAATAAAAAATGGAAGCGTGAAGCCAGATACGAGATAGTATTATGGGTATTCGAGTTTATAAACCAACAAGTGCCGGCCGTAGAAACAGTTCGGTGAATGATTACGCCGATTTAACCACTACGAAGCCGGAGAAGTCGCTCTGCAGGCGGATAAAGAAGACAGGCGGAAGAAATCATCACGGTGTTATTACCGCCCGGTTCAGAGGCGGTGGGGCAAGGAAAATTTATCGTATTATCGATTTCAAACGTAACAAAGACGGTATCCCCGCAAAGGTTGCTACGATTGAATACGATCCTAATAGAAATTGTTTTATATCCCTGGTGCACTACGCCGACGGTGAGAAGAGATATATATTAACGCCGCAGGGTGTAAAGCCCGGAGACCGGCTGGAAAGTGGACTTTCCTGTGAACCTAAGATTGGTAATGCAATGCCTCTGGAGGCTATTCCCGCCGGTCTGGAAATTCACAATATCGAAATGACGGCCGGGCAGGGCGGCAAACTGGTCAGGGGTGCCGGTAATGCTGCGAGAATAGTAGCCAAAGAAGGTGATTGGGTTACTGTCATTTTGCCGAGTGGTGAAATGCGGATGATTCGGAAAGAATGCCGGGCGACGATTGGACGGCTAAGTAATTCTGAACACCAAAATATACGGATCGGTAAGGCCGGGCGGAAACGTCATATGGGAAGAAAACCACATGTAAGAGGCAATGCGATGAATCCTGTTGACCACCCTATGGGTGGTGGAGAAGGCCATAGAGCCGGCGGGAGGCATCCATGTTCGCCGACAGGTGTGTTGGCAAAAGGTGGAAAGACAAGAAATCCACGCAATCCCAATAACAAAAGGATTATTAGAAGACGTAAAAATAAAAGGCAAGGACAATTGGTTCTGTAACAGTGTGAAGTGATATGTACTTCACAGGATACGAGACATAAAAAAATGGGAAGATCTCTTAAAAAAGGACCATACGTTGATGACAAGCTGTTTGCCAAGGTCAACAGGCAGATTGGCTCCGGTTCTCGTGAGCCGATAAAGACCTGGGCGAGAAGATGCACGATAATTCCGGAGTTTGTGGGTTTTACCTTTATGGTGCATAACGGCAAAATGTTTAATAAGGTTTTTGTCACCGAGGACATGGTTGGACATAAATTGGGAGAATTTTCGCCCACGAGGATATTTAAGGGTCATTCAAGCAAGAAGATAAAATAACGGTTATTAGTTTCGAAATTCACAATATGAGTTTCGGATTTCAAATGAGTTAGAAAGATATGTTAAGTGCTAATAAATTAAAAGAGCTTTGTAAGCAGCAACAGATGAATGTGGAGCAGTTAGCGGACCATCTTGCCAGGCCCGGGTTGAACAAGAGGGAATCCATTGTGGCTATTCAGAACTGGCAGAAAGGTCTTTTTAAGCCCAAGCCGCGAGCGGATGATATTCGTCACCTAGCGTCGGCTTTATCTGTCGAGGTAAATGATTTGCTTGACTGGTGCTCTTCTTATCGTTTTGCACCACTTTCAGCGCGCAAGGCCAGACTCGTTACACAGTTGATAACCGGCCGAAGTGTCCAGGATGCAATGGATATCTTGAAGTTCACACAAAAACGTGCAGCGGCAATGATTGACAATGTTTTGAGAAGTGCTGTTGCCGATGCCGATGAGCAGCAGGCTGACGTTGATAGCCTATACGTCAGCAATGCCCGTGTTGATGATGCGGGAGTCCGCATCGGTACAAAAAGATGGATGCCAAAGGACAGAGGCAGAGCGCATCCTATTAGTAAAAAGGCATGTCACATTCATATTACGGTGACTCAAGTTTGAAACAGAAGGTGAAAGGCAAAACTCAATAAGAGATAGAATAATATGGGCCAGAAAACATCACCAATAGGTTTTAGAACAGGAATTACACTTGGGTGGCAAAGTACCTGGTTTGCTCCCAAGGCAGATTACGGCAAATTTCTTGTCGAGGACCAGAGAATCCGTCAGTATGTAGACACGAAATATAATCGTCATGTGCCTAAGGGTGCTGTGGCAAAGATAGAGGTAATCCGAACACGTAACGAAGTAAAAGTAACGCTGCACAGCGGACGCCCTGGTGTGGTCATCGGTCCCAGAGGGGGTGAGGTCGATAAGTTGCGAGAAGAGCTTGAAGAGATAACGGGTCGAAAAGTGGCTGTAAATGTTATCGAGATAAAAGAGCCGGAGTTGAATGCGACGCTTGTGGGCGAAGCTATCGCTGAGCAGCTAAGTANNTGAGCAGCTAAGTAAGCGGGCCTCATTTAGGCGTACCATGAAGCAGCATTGTGAAGCTGCAATGAATGCGGGCGCTAAAGGAGTAAAGATTATTTGCGCCGGACGTTTGGCAGGCTCTGAAATGGCACGAAGAGAAACACAGAAACTCGGTTCTATCCCATTGCACACTCTGGATGCCAATGTAGATTACGCTGTGGCAACATCAAGAACGACGTATGGAACGATTGGCGTTAAGGTCTGGATTTATAAAGGCAAATTTGGTGAGGAAAGTGAACGTGGCGCTCGTCGTCGGCCTCGCCCGCCGAGGCGTACAGGTCCTGCGAAGAAGCGTGGAAGACTTAAAGTTACACCGATAGAAAAAGATAAAAGTACTCCTGAAACTGATGTGATTGCCCCATCGGTGGAAAGTGGTGGCGGAGAGCAAAAAAGTACCGAAGGAAACGGTTTAGGAGTAGATAGCGGGTAGGAGCAGAAGATTTCAGCCCGGTGATAAAGAAAACAATATACCCAAAGCTGTATGTAAAGGTTTAAGAAAATGGTAATGATGCCCAAAAGAGTTAAGTATCGTAAGAGCCAGCGCGGCAAAATGAAAGGTAATGCCGCCAGGTCCAATTTTGTGGCATTTGGTGAATACGGTTTGCAGGCTCTTGGAACAAAGCTGGATAACCGCCAGACATATTGAAGCCGGCCGAGTTGCGGCTACTCATTTTCTGCATCGTGAGGGCAAAGTTTATCTTAGGCTGTTTCCGCACAAGCCGGTAAGTTCAAAGCCGTTGGAAACGAGAATGGGCAAGGGTAAAGGTGAGCCTGAATTTTGGGTTGCCAGAGTAAGGCCCGGACAGGTTATGTTTGAAATCGGCGGAGTAGAGGAGGATGTGGCAAAGCAGGCCCTGGTTAGGGTTGCTCATAAAATGCCGATTAGATGCAGATTTATTAAACGAAGACATTCGTTATAAAAGGAAAGTAGCTTGAGATGAAAGCACAGCATTACCGTGAAATGAGCCCGGATGAGATTGAGAGCAAACTCGAAGAACTACAGAGACATTTGTTTGATTTGCGCTCACAGGCGGTTACGGAAAAGCTGGAGAATTCCAAGGCCATAACTAATGTCAGGCGTGATATTGCCAGGATTAAAACGATATTGCGTGAAAATAGCAAAAATTAACCGTAGAGAATGCCGAGTACGCAGAGACAGAAATGAAAAAACTGTGTGCTTTGTAGACAATGCTGTGAAAAACGGAAGTAAAAGATGCAGGATCGAAAATTAAAAACTGTAACCGGCGTGGTAGTGAGCAACAGTGGTGCCAAAAGCATCAAAATTGCCATTGACTACAAGGTCAGGCATCCAAAATACGGCAAGTATGTAAAGCGCAGGACGAAACTCGGTGTTCACGATGAGCACAAGCAGGCCAGTATTGGTGATGTTGTTGAGGTTGCGCAATGCCGTCCTTATAGTAAAACCAAAAGTTGGCGTCTTGTGAGGATTGTAGAAAAAACGGCTTAGAAACGGCCCAATTGCGCGATTAGTAGCGAATGGGAAACTAAGTAAATACGTAAAGCTAAATACGGCAGGATATAACGTGGTTCAGCAGGAAACAATGTTGGATATAGCCGACAACTCAGGTGTCAAGTCGGCATTGTGCATCAAGGTTCTTGGCAAAGGCGGGTCTCGCGGCAAAAAGACCCGGCCCGTTGCTACAGTGGGAGATATTGTTTGTGTCGCAATAAAAAAGTCGCTGCCGACCTGCCAGTTGGACGACAAGAAAGTTCATAAGTGTGTTATTATTCGTACCAGAAGTCCTCTTAAACGCTCTGATGGCAGCTATGTAAGGTTCGATAGCAATGCCGCGGTTATGATTGATAATGAAGGTAATCCAATAGGTACGAGGATCTTCGGGGCAGTGGCTCGTGAACTTCGCGAAAAAAATTATATGAAGATAATCTCGCTGGCAAGTGAAGTTGTATAAGTGGTAGCGACAGTGATTAAACGGAATACGAGAAATGGCCGTACATATAAAAAAAGGTGATACAGTACAGATTATAGCCGGTGACCATAAGGGAGCTACCGGCAGAGTGCTGCGTGTCATTCCTGAAAAGAATAAAGTAGTAGTTCAGGGTCACAATATAGCGAAAAAGCACGTTCGGCCGTCGCGTAAAAATCCTCAGGGAGGCCGGATAAACGTTGAGCAGCCGATACATATGAGCAACGTGTTGCCTCTCAATACAAAAACCTCGAAGGGTAGTAGGATCCGTTATCGGCAATTTGAAGATGGCAGTAAGAAGCGGATTGCCACCGATGGTACTGAAATCGGTGTTGTTAGAAGGGCAAAATAGTGAATTGTGAATAGCTAATTGGTGTATCCACTCCTGTGTCTGCTTGTCGCGGACAAGAATGGTTGTGGATTTTACCAGTTAACCAGTTGAACAGTTACAAAATGGCGCGTTTGAAAGATTTATATAAATCAAGGGTAATTCCAGGCTTAACAAAGGAATTCGGATACAAGAATCCTATGGCTGTGCCGCGGATGGAAAAGGTTATTATCTCTATGGGTGTAGGCAGGGCGACACAGGATAAAAAATTCCTGGAATCTGCTAAAAAGGACCTGACTATGATTGCGGGCCAAATGCCCTCTGTCTGTAAGGCCAAGAAGAGTGTCGCCGGTTTCAAAGTTCGCCAGGGTATGGAAACCAGTTTGAAAGTTACTCTTCACGGCGTTCGTATGTATGAATTTATGGATAGACTCATTAATCTTGCAATACCGCGAGTAAGAGATTTTCGAGGCCTTAATCCAAATAGTTTTGACGGTAGAGGCAATTACTCGATGGGCCTTGCCGAACAGGGTGTTTTCCCGGAAATCAATCCCGCACAGATGGAGTTTCAGCAGGGTATGAATATAACCCTGGTAACGACAGCAAATACGGACGATGAAGCAAGGGAAATGCTGTCGCTGTTTGGTATGCCGTTCAAGAAGACGGCAATGGAAGAGTAATTTATTGTTGCTGGAGAAATGATAAAGATTATTTTGGAACGTGTAAATGTCAACTAAAGCACTGGAAAACAAGGCAGAAAAGAAGCAGAAGTTTCGCGTTAGACAATATACTCGCTGCCAACTTTGTGGAAGATCGAAGGCCGTTTATCGCAAGTTCAAGATTTGCCGGATTTGCTTTAGAACTTTGGCTAACGAAGGAAAAATACCGGGAGTAAGAAAAGCCAGTTGGTGAGTCGTGAAGCGTATATTGAATTAGCCACGAATCACGAGGTACAAATTTATGAGTTTAAGTGATCCTATAGCTGATATGTTAACGAGAATCCGCAATGCTGTGCGAATAAACAAGAGTGAAGTTAACATTAAGGCATCGAATATTTGTGAAGGTATAGCGTCCGTTTTGAAGAAGGAAGGTTATATTGAGGATTTTGACCGAATCGATGACGGCAAACAGGGGATACTGAGAGTTACTTTGAAGTATGATCAAATTGGCCAACCTATTATTAACGAAATAATAAGGATAAGCAAGCCCGGCTGCAGAATCTATTCATCTGTTGATAAATTACCGCACGTTTTGGCCGGTATGGGTATAGTAGTGGTTTCCACAAGTAAGGGTGTAATGAGTGATAAAAGCTGCCGCGAGGCCAATGTCGGCGGCGAGATACTTTGTACGGTGAGCTAATGAGTCGTATCGGGAAAAAACCGATTATTATTCCTGAAGGAGTAAAGGTCGAGAAGAACGGTCGGTGTGTCAAAGTTTCAGGCCAACTCGGCCAACTCCAGATGGACTGTCAGCCTCCTATTGAGGTAAAGATCGATAGTTCCGCGGGAATAGTTTCAGTCGAAAATAAGTATCCTCAAAGACGTGAAGCCAAACAGCTTCATGGTACAATGCGTGCCTTGATTGCTAATATGGTAACGGGTGTCAGTAAAGGTTTTGAAAAGAAGATGGAATTATACGGCACCGGCTACAATGTTAAAGAGCAGGGAGGAAAGCTGACATTTCAAGTTGGTTTTTCACATTCCGTAGATCGGAAGATACCAAAGGGAGTTAAAGTTAACATAGAAGTTGATGCAACAAGAGGCAACGAAGTTCCCGCTAAGTTCACGCTTTCAGCGATAGACAAGAGATTGCTGGGACAGTTTGCTGCCGATATACGCAAGATAAGGCCGCCTGAACCCTATAAAGGAAAGGGTATCCGTTATGCCGACGAACATGTGCGACGCAAAGTTGGCAAAGCATTTACTTCGGGAGCGGTATAATAATTGACGATTGACAATTGCAAGGGAACCAGAAAGAAGTTACAGCTAAGAAACGTTAGAAAGTAGTAAGTAGTCGATAGAAAAGAGTAAATGTCAATCGGGATTTGGATTTATGAAAATTAACAGGTTGAAAAAAGCTACACTAAGGCGTAAATATCATGTTCGAAAGAAGGTCTTTGGAACACCAAACAGACCGCGGCTTTCGGTGTTTCGTTCGAACAGGCATATCTACGCCCAGATTATCGATGATGTTGCTGGAGCGACACTTGTTTCCGCGAGCACAAGAGCAAAGGGTCTGCGGGACAAATTACCCAATACCACCGATACAAAAGCCGCTCAAATTGTAGGTGAAGCTGTTGCAAAACAAGCCTTTAGCGTTGGTATTAAGTGTGTTTGCTTTGATAGAAACCGATATAAGTTTCATGGCAGAGTCAAGGCTCTTGCCGAAGCGGCAAGAAAAGCGGGCTTGGTTTTTTGAAAGAATTTCTGACTTTGGAAATAAGATTGGAGACTAAACATTGGCAGTAGAACCGGTTAAGTTATCTGCTCAAGAGGAACAGCCGCTGGAAGATACAGTCGTAAAGGTATTTCGCTGTTCCAAAGTGGTTAAAGGTGGTCGGCGTTTCAGCTTTGCGGCTTTGGTTGTGATTGGTGACCGTGCAGGCACGGTAGGTGTGGGTTATGGCAAGGCTAATGAAGTTCCGCTTGCCGTTGAAAAAGGCATAAAGGATGCCAAAAAATCTTTACACAAGATAGCTTTGGACCGACGGACGATACCCTACCAGGTCGAAGGCAAATATAGAGCTACAAAGATAACATTAGTCCCGGCCAGCCCAGGTACCGGGGTTATTGCCGGCTCCAGCGCTCGAGCTGTGCTTGAGTTTGCGGGTGTACAGGATGTGCTTACGAAAGTTTATGGAAGCACTTCAGCTAAAAACGTTGTCAAGGCTACGTTGAATGGTCTGTTGAAGTTACGCAGTAAAGAAATGGTCGAATCCCTACGCGGCGTACAGATTGAAACAGTCAAAAGGTGGTGATGAGTTAAATGCTGAATTATGAAATAACTTCTATCACAGGTAAACACAGAACTCGAAAACGTGTTGGAAGGGGTACTGGCACAGGTCGAGGTAAGACCTGCGGCCGAGGCCATAAAGGCAGTGGCAGCAGGGCCGGCTCGACCTCCGCCACACTTTATGAAGGTGGACAGATGCCTTTGTTTCGCCGACTGCCCAAACGCGGCTTTAGTAATTATAACTTCGCAACACAATTCCAGATTGTTAATGTGTCACAGTTGGAGAAGTTTGATGAGGGAGCAGCCGTTGGTATCGAACAATTATCTAATGCCGGGCTGATTGATAGCCGGAAAAGTAAGGTTAAGATTCTTGGTAATGGGGAACTAACAAAGAAGCTGGAAGTAACAGCTCATAGATTTAGCAAAAGCGCAGAGCAGAAGATTGTAGGCTGCGGCGGCAAAGCAAAACTGATAACTTAATTGATTGGGCGTTTGTTTCGGGAACTTGGAAAATCGGATTTTTGCCCCCGGCTAAATGGTGCGGGGCAGCAATACGGCACATTTAATTGTTGTAAAATAAAGGAATATCTGGAGTTATAAAAATGCTTGGAACAGTATTTAACATTTTCAGAATCCCGGATTTGCGCAACAAAATTCTGTTTACTTTGGCGTTGTTGATGATATACAGGATTGGTTTCCATATCCCCAATCCTTGTTTTGACCAGGACGAGATAGCAAAGGTCACCAAACACAGAGACACGGATAGTCCTTTCGGTAGAGCCACGGAATATATGAGGATATTCACCGGTGGAACCCTTGATAAAAGCAGTATATTTGGATTGGGCATTATGCCCTATATTACCGCATCGATTATTCTTATGTTGCTGGGTGAGGTTATACCGGCTTTGAAGAAACTGCGTCAGGAAGGCCAGGCCGGGCNNGGGATGGAAACTCAAGGTGTAATCATGGGTGTCGTTGCGATGACTGCCGGCACTATTTTCTTAATGTGGCTGGGAGAACAGATTGATGAGTATGGCATAGGAAATGGCATTAGTTTAATAATTATGGCTGGTATTGTATCTCGAATGCCATGGGCGGTTGGGATGCTCATGGAGAATGTTGAATTAAGGGTGGGTGCACCGTCCGACTCTGTAAGCCCCGCGAAGTTGTTGTTCCTGGTCGCAGCTTTTGTATTTGTAGTTGCTGGTGCAATACTAATTACGCAGGGACAGCGACGGATACCGATTCAATATGCAAAGATGATGCGGGGACGCCGAATGTATGGTGGGCAAAGACATTATTTACCGCTGCGTGTTAATCACGGAGGCGTGATGCCGATAATCTTTGCATCGGCTTTTATGATGTTTCCTCCTGTAATAGTTGAGCAATTTACGAGAATAGAAAGTTGGAGGAACTCAATGATTTTGGCCACTATACAAGGTGCTTTAAGACACACTGCTTTTACATACAATGTCATCTATATGATACTGATTTTTCTGTTTTCTTATTTTTGGGTAACTGTGCAGTTTCAGCCCAGAGAGATGGCCAAAAACTTAAGGGATAACGGCAGCTTTATTCCCGGTCTTCGACCGGGACGTAGAACCGCTGAATATTTGGAAACCGTGATGACCAGAATAACTTATTTTGGAGCTGCATTTTTGTCTATAATTGCTGTAGTGCCGACTGTTATTTCAATATCTTTAGGAATTGAT
Organism: Phycisphaerae bacterium; assembly: GCA_011776225.1. GTDB lineage: Bacteria > Planctomycetota > Phycisphaerae > Sedimentisphaerales > Anaerobacaceae > CS2-K091. The sequence continues at coordinate 11,001 of JAABXR010000200.1, read as the reverse complement.
TGGCGTGTAGCTACGTTTTTAGGCGGCACTGGTTTATTGATAGTTGTCAGTGTTTCACTTGATCTGGTCCAGAAAATTGAGGCGAACCTCTTGATGCGAAGCTATGAAGGTTTTAGTGAAACAGGTAGAATTAAAGGGGCTTATGCGTGAGAATAGTGTTATTGGGTACACCTGGTGCGGGCAAAGGAACGCAGTGTAAGCGCATTGTCGCAAGATATGGTCTGCAGCATCTGTCCAGCGGTGATATCTTACGACAACAAAGAATTGAAGGCACTGAACTGGGTGAAGCAGCCCAAACATATATGGATTCAGGTGCACTTGTACCGGATCAAATTATTGTGGAGATGATGGTAGATGCGATAAAGAAAGCTCCCGATGTCGGTTTCATATTAGATGGTTTCCCAAGAACCGTTAACCAGGCAACTGAACTTTCTAAATCTTTGACTTCGGCTAACCAAAAAATAGATGCTGTTATAAATTTAAAGATAGATGACCAAGTGGTATTTCAGAGAATGGCTGGCAGGAGAAGTTGTCCACAATGTGGTGCGGTTTACAACATTGAAACAATCAAGCCAAGGATTGAAGGAGTATGTGATAACGATGGTGCTAAGCTTATCCAACGACCTGATGACAGCAATGAAGTAGTGGCGAATCGACTTGAGACGTATCACCTGCAGACTGAGCCGGTGATCGATTACTATAAGAAAAATAGCAGTACAGTTTATGACTTCGATGCTAACAAAGACGCCGAAGAAGTAAGTGCTTTGGTATTTGTGAAGTTAGACGCCCTGGCCGATGGCTAAGGTGTGTCCCGATGGAGGTACTAAGTACGAAGTTAGATGGCCATTACACTTCGCAGCACAAGAGAAATTGAGTTACTGCGTCGGGCAAGCATCGTAGTGGTAGATGTTCTTTCAAAATTACAGAAGATTGCCAAGCCGGGAGTAACTACCGCCAAGTTGGACAGCGCAGCTTTGCAAATGACTGTTGATGCCGGAGCCCAGGCCCTGTTTAAGGGTGTTCGCAGCCCCTATGCTCGAATTCCCTTTCCTGGTGCGATTTGCGCGTCAGTCAATGAGCAGGTTGTTCACGGAATTCCTTCTGTGGATACAAAGCTTGAAGAAGGTGATATCCTGAGCATCGATTTTGGTGTTAAGCTTGACGGATATTGCGGAGATGCTGCTGTTACGATAGCTATTGGTGAGATTTCTGAGTCCAAACGCCGACTTATGGACGTGACGAGGCAGGTTCTCGACATAGCAGTAGCAACGGTTGCACCTGGTGTCAAATGGAGTCACGTAGCTGCAAAGATGCAGGATTACGCCGAGTCGGCCGGTTTTTCGGTAGTAAAGGACTTTGTTGGACACGGAATCGGCAGAAAAATGCACGAAGAGCCAAGATTGCCCAACTTTGTCAGTGCTGATTTGCTTGCCAATGATATTGTGTTGGCTGAAGGAATGGTTTTGGCAGTTGAGCCCATGATTAATGCCGGCAATAGTGCCGTGAGGACGCTGAAAAATGGATGGACTGTAGTGACAAAGGATAATAAATGCTCTGCTCATTTTGAACATACAATTGTGATAGTGGATAATGGTTGTGAGGTTCTGACCGGGAAATTGTAGGTCGCGAAGCACGATAAATGCCAAAAAAGGATACAATAAGATTACAGGCAAAAGTGATTGACGCTTTGCCGAACGCGATGTTTAGAGTGGAATTGGAGAACGGCCATAAGATTTTGGCACATGTTTCGGGCAAAATGCGCATGAATTTTATTCGAATTTTGGCAGGCGATACGGTTGTAGTTGAAATGTCGCCATACGATTTGAATAGAGGGCGAATAGTGCTCCGGAATTAGTTCCTGCTTATACGCACAGAAGTAACAATGGTAATGGGCCGAGAACCGAAGTTTTGTTAGCAGGTTAAAACAATGAAAGTTAGAAGTTCGGTAAAACGTATATGTGAGAATTGCAAGATTGTTCGTCGCAAGGGCGTTGTGCGCGTGATTTGTACAAATCCTCGACACAAGCAACGGCAGGGATGATAGGTAAATGAGAGTCAATAAAGCATGGTTTATGACTCAATAAACAATTTGAAAAGGAGCTTATATGCCACGTATAGTTGGTGTTGATATTCCCAATGAGAAATCTATATGGATTTCATTGACATCTATCAATGGCGTAGGTAGATATACTTCGGAATTGATTTTGAAAGAGGCCGGAATTGAAAAAAGCACAAAAGCCGGCAAACTCAGCGAGGACGAACTTAGCAGGATAACGCAGATTATCGACCGCAATTACATTGTGGGAGGACAGCTTAGAAGACAGGTTGCTCAGAATATCGCTCGATTACGTGATATAGGCTGTTACAGGGGCATTCGACACAGAAGGGGTTTGCCTGTTCGGGGTCAGTGTACTCAAAGCAACGCCCGCACTCGTAAAGGGCCGAGAAAGACGGTTGCTGGCAAGAAAGGTGTGAAGGAAAAACGATAAGAGTTTAATTGATTATAAAAGTTCGACGAGACTTAGTGTGAGAGAAAATGGCAAGAAGTACAAAAAGAAAAATTAGAAGAAATGTCGTCAAGGCAGTTGCGCATATAAAAGCGACTTTTAACAACACCTTGATCACAATCACAGATGTGGATGGTAACACAATTTGCTCGGGTTCGGCGGGTTGTGTCGGATTCAAAGGCTCTCGCAAAAGTACGCCTTTTGCTGCACAACAGGCTGCGCAGCGTTGTGCCAATAACGCTATGCGTAATGGCGTACGTGAGGTCGAAATCAGGGTTAAAGGACCCGGTTCGGGGCGTGAATCTGCTATCTCCGCTCTGCAACAGGCAGGATTGCGCATAGCCTCGATAGAGGATGTTACACCGCTGCCGCATAATGGTTGTAGGCCACCAAAACGAAGGCGAGTGTAAGGTGATGAGGTACAAATGATAAATAGTGTTAGGATATCACAAATACTTTTTTGGAGATAAATAAATAAGATGGGACGTTATCTTGGTTCATCTTGTAAACATTGTCGTCGTGAAGGAATGAAACTGATGCTCAAGGGCATCAGATGCGAGACGGCTAAGTGTCCGGTTGAGAAAAAACAGCGTAATTTGGCGCCGGGTATGCACGGTTGGCGCAGAGGCAGAGCAAGCGAATATGCTGTTCGTCTGCGTGAAAAGCAAAAGGTCAAGAGATACTATGGACTTCTGGAGCGGCAGTTTATGAGGTATTTTCACAAAGCCGAGCGGATGAAAGGCAATACCGGAGAGACTCTGCTGCAATTATTGGAGAGACGCTTGGACAATGTGGTATATAAGTTGAATTTTGTGCCCTCACGCAAGGCGGCAAGACAACTGATTGCACATGGTCATATTTGTCTAAACGGACGAAAAGTCAATATTAGCGATTATACAACGAAAATCGGAGACAAGGTAACTATTAAAGGTTCCGAAAAAAGCTTAAAAAAAGTAAAGCAGCAGTTGGAAAGTAATCCAAGTTTTGCCACACAAAGCTGGTTGCAGTTGGATCGTGAAAAACCAGAAGCTACTATTGTTGCATTTCCCGGCAGAGATGATGTTCAGATTCCTGTTGAAGAGCAACTGGTTGTAGAGTTCTGTTCGAGATAGCTATAGAATAGTTTTAGGTTTTTGGCATTGGGTTTGGTTGGCTCAAAACTGAAAATTCAAAACTTATAAATTATGTAGGAGTTTTATATGCGAGTTACATGGCGTGGTTTGGAATTGCCGACTCGTGTTGAACGAGACACGATGGTATCGAGCGATAAATATGGCCGTTTTTTTATCGAGCCCTTCGAGCGTGGTTTCGGTACTACGATCGGTAACAGCCTGAGACGTGTGTTGCTTTCTTCTTTGGAAGGTAGTGCCGTAACATCCATCAAAATAGCGAACGTCGACCATGAATTTACCTCGATAAGTGGTGTAATGGAGGACACCACCGATATTGTTTTGAACGTCAAGAGTCTTGTCGTTCGGCTCCATGGTGACGGTCCCAAGGTAATGACAGTCTCGGCAAATAAGGCCGGTGTTGTAACGGCAGCCGATATAGTTGCTGATCCGGCCATAGAAGTAATTAGCCAAGATGCCGTATTAGCTACTTTGACCGAAGATGTGAATTTTGAAATGGAGATGGTGGTTGAAAATGGACGTGGTTATGTGCCGGCTTCAGAACGGATTGCTGCTGCGGATAGATTCGACCAGGAAGTAGGGAGAATACTGCTTGATGCCGTATATTCCCCTGTCACCAGAGTTCGATACACGACTGAGGATACACGTGTTGGCCAGCGGACAAATTATGACAAGCTTATTCTCGAAGTTTGGACAAACGGAACGACGACGCCTGAAATGGCTTTGGTAGAGGCCTCAAAAATATTGCGCAAACATATCAATCCTTTCGTACAGTATTTCGAAGTTGGAGAAGAAACCGTTGCGGCTGAGATTACTGAAAAAGTGTTGGAAGAGGAAGCAATTGACGAGGAAATGGCCGAAAAACTTAAAATTCCAATTCAGGAGCTGGAACTGTCGGTGAGGGCAAGTAACTGTCTTGAATCAGTGAAAGTTGAAACGGTTGGCCAGTTAGTGGAAATGACGGATGCTGATTTGCTGAAAATTCGCAGCTTCGGGAAAACTTCTCTGCGGGAAATCAAAAGGAAACTTGCTGATATAGGTTTGTCTTTAGGTATGACAGACGTGTAAGTATATGAATATCCAGATTTGTAAAATGTGTGAATATTTTTAATTATTATCTTTTGAAAGTGTTTCGAATTTCACAATATAATTCGTTATTCATAACTATCCACGGTACAATAAACAGTTATAAAAGGAACTTGAGTATATGCGACATAGAGTAGCAGGACGAAGGTTATCTCGAACAAGTCAGCATCGTCTGGCTATGCGACGGAATTTGGTTGCTTCGCTCATCCAGCATGAAACGATTTCAACGACAATTGAAAAGGCCAAAGAAGTGAAAGCCTTTGCTGAAAAGTTGATTACACTGGCCAAGAAAGGCACATTGTCGGCCAGACGCAGGGCTATTACCTTACTTGGTGACCGTGACATCATAGATCATGAAGATGGCAAGGCTGTTAAGAAAGGCACCTTAATTGGGAAACTATTTAGCGAAATTGGCCCTCGATATCTTGACAGGCCGGGCGGTTATACAAGAATTATTCGTTTGTCCCTGAGAAGGTTGGGCGATAATGGCCAGGTTGTTTTGTTGCAACTCGTCGGTCCGGAGGAAACTTCGAAAAAAGAAACTAAAGCTGCTTCTAAAAAACGTTCTCGCAAAAGGGCGAAGAAGACTGTTGAAGTTGAGGAGAAGGCTCAGAACCATGAGGCCGTTAAAGTTGAAGAGACTTCAGTAGCTGAAGGGGCTGATGAAGTCGAAGAAACTATGGAAAACACCGGTCGGCAAGATGAAACTGACCAGTAACCTGTCTTTTAGAGGATAATCCTAAAATGAATGTCAGTGATTGTGTCTTTTGTAAGATGGTAGCTGGACAGATTCCGGTTACAAAAATTTATGAAGACGAAGTCGTTCTTTCTTTTTTGGATATTGGCCCTCTAAGTGATGGACACACTTTGGTGATTCCCAAACAGCACTTTGAAAGGTTACACGATTGCTCGGATGAACTTTTGGGTCAGGTCGGTTCTTGTCTTGGCAAAATTGCCAAAGCTGTATCAGTAGCGATGAATTCTGACGGCTATAATGTGTTGTGTAATAATGGCAGGGCGGCAGGCCAGCTCGTTGAACATTTGCATTTTCATATAATACCTCGCAGCACGGGTGATGGTGTCTTTGACCGCTGGCCTTCTTATAAATATCAGGAGGGAAAAGTTGAAACAATCGCTGAAAGAATCCGTGAAAAACTCTAAATTTAATTCTTGATAAGAAACAGTTTTTTTGTTATCTTGATTATACTAAGTTATTAGCTACAATAGACATGAAAAACTAAGAATGACCGCGGGGTAGAGCAGTCTGGTAGCTCGTCGGGCTCATAACCCGGAGGTCGCAGGTTCGAATCCTGCCCCCGCTATGCTAATCAAGAGATAACTCCTTGTTCTACAGGGAGTTATCTTTTTTTGTGTCCGCAGATTCGCGCACTGTTGGGCTGCGAACTTGGGGGTATTAAAGTTCTGGAGTATTGTATCGGCAGTCGGGTATGATATGATAAATCCCATGAGGAATCTGTTAACTGTAATTGTGTTATGCTTTGTTGGCTTCTGCCCGTTCTCGTTTGCGGCCGATATGTCTTTTGGTGATCCAGCTAACGCGGTAGCGCCGCCTGAGGACGCCCTGGGTTATCCAAGCCGTGACGCGAGCTTGGACGCGCTGCCTGGCTTCCGGAATCCGCCGTCAGGCTACGGTCAGGTGCCGTTCTGGTGGTGGACGGGTGAAGATTTGAACGTGGACCGCATGCTCTGGCAGGTTCGGGAACTGCACAAGAAAGGAATCAGCGGTGTGCAGGTAAATTACTCCCACTATGACACTCCCGGTTGGCTGACCGAGATGGATGAACCCCGCTTGTTCACTGAGGAGTGGTGGAAGGTCTACTCAAGAATTTCCGAAGAGTGCGACAAGCTGGGCATGGGTATTGGGCTGAGCACGTACACGCTCGATTGGCCGCGTGGCGCAAAGAACCTCTTCTATCATCTCTTCTACAGCAAGCCCGAACTGAATGCCATCGAGTTGAAGAAAGAGAGAACTTCTCGTGTGCGCGGGGGCCGTTTGAAGATCATCCCTTGCCCCAACGGATTTTCCGTTCATGCCTATCCGGTGAAGGGCGGCAAGCTCCAGCGCGGCGGTATAGACCTGATGCCGTTCGTCAAGGACGGCCGGTTATCCTGGACCGCTCCGGCCGGCGAATGGGAGATCTGGACATTCTACACTGCGCGCGAAAAGGACTCACTCAATCCACTCATGAAAGGAGCCGGCGAAACGGTTATTCGGGGCTACTTCCAGCAGTTTCAGAACCGTAATCCGGGAAGGACCTCCAAGGGACTGAACTATTTCTTCAACGACGAGCTTCATATCGGTCTCGGCAAATTCGCGTGGAATCCGGATTTTCCGAAGGAGTTCCGCCGCCGCAAGGGATACGACCTCATAGAGGTGCTTCCGGCGATGTGGACCGACATGGGGGATATCACCCCCAAGATCAGGATGGGCTATGCTGATGTGCGCATGAGCCTGATGGAAGAACGCTACTTCAAGCCGATTTACGACTGGCACGCTTCGCGCGGCATGATCTTTGGCTGCGATAGCGGTGGCCGCGGCCGGAATCCCCACGAGTTCGGGGATTATTTCCGTGCCACCCGGTGGTACTCGGCGCCGGGACATGACACCCCCGGCGGAAACGCGGACCTGATCAAAGGCAAGGTTTCATCCTCCATTGCAAACCTCTACCAGAGGCCGAGGGTGTGGCTGGAGGGTTATCACAGTCTCGGCTGGGGTGCCACACCAGAGCGACTCATGTTTGCCACCCGCGAGAATTATCTCTACGGCTGCACGCTCCTGAATCTGCACGGCCTTTACTACTCGACCTACGGCTCACACTGGGAATGGGCCCCGCCCTGTTATCATTTCCGCATGCCGTACTGGGCGCACATGGACGTTTTTCTCAAATACTTTGACCGGCTGAGCTACCTGATGAGCCAGGGCCACCACGTCTGCGATGTTGCCATAATCTATCCGGTCGCGCCCTATGAAGCCGAAATGAACGGCAAGGCCGCCTGCGATGTGGCCTTTGATCTTGCCGAGCGGCTAATGAGAACCGGTATCAATTTCGACTTCATCGACAACGATTCCCTTGCTCGCGCGGAAGTCGAGAAGGGCAGGCTCACAGTCAAGGCCGCAAACGCCTCGTACCAGGCGCTGGTCTTGCCGAACATGAAGGCTGTCCGCTGGGAGAGCATAGAGAAAGCCGCCGCCTTCGCGCAGGCTGGCGGCAACGTCTATGTCGTTGGCGAAGTCCCTGCTGCGTCCGATCGGGCCGGCCGCAACGACCCCAAGCTTGTCGCGCTGAACAACAAGACATTCAAAACGGAGTGCCGCATGGCAGATAGCCGAAAAGCCGTCAAGGCAATCCGCGATGCGTTTGTACAGGATGTTAGGGGCATCAACCGAACAGTGCGTGCCCTGCACCGCAAGGTTGGCCCACGCGACGTGTACTTGGTGATGGATGCCGAGCCCGGCGATGTGGTCGAGTTCCGGACTGGGGGCGCGGTTGAACTGTGGGACCCGTGGACCGGTAGCGTCCGTCCCCTGCGCGTGGTCAAGAAGACTGCGACGTGCACCCAGGTCGAGCTGCCGCTGGAACGTTACGAAGCACAGATCGTGGTTTTCACGCCGGTCCGGGAGCACGTAAACCCGCCTGAACCCGATCAGCGTCCCCTTCTTCAGAAAACACTGACGGGCGAGTGGAGCGTAGACTTTGTTCCGACCATGGACAACACGTACGGTGATTTCCGCCTGCCGATCGCTGCCGGGAATAAGGTGATAGGAGTGGAGGCACGCCGCTTTGCTTGGGCACGCGAAACCGAAGAGCTGGCTAGGAGCGCCATGAAAGAAAAGATAGATGACCGTTTTTGGACAAGGAAACTTCATGGCTATGGCCCTCAATTCTACGTGCTGGGTCCGGTTCCTAACAATATCCCCCTCGCAGAACTCGAAGCCGAGCTTGCGAAGCTCGTACGCGTTGACCCTTCCACGCCGGTCAAGGTCGCCGGCAAATCCCTGCGTTGGCGGACCTATGACTTTTCCTGGCGTTACGGCAAGGAAGGTGACTTGGGGCATCAGGGCTACCACGGCCTGAAGCGGACCATGACGGACGATTTCATCTGTCTCGGGCAGCCCACACGAGGGCTGAATGAGACGCGTTACAAAGATTCATCCGAAGGCAAATGCTATTACCTGTGGACCTCGGCAACTGTGTCCAGGGCCCTGTCCGCATCAATCCAGGTCAGCCGCGGCGCGCCCACGGATAAAAGCCATACCTCGCCCGTGATTACGCCCGCGGCGGTCTATATCAACGGCAAACTTCTAAACGACCTCACACAGCCCGCATTCCTGCATGTCGGTCCCAACCCTATCCTTGTTCGCTATGACCATGCCGGTCGGGGCCATTTTGTTATGCTCGTAAGGGATCGTCCCGCACCGGAAACGCGCGAAAAGCTGGCAATGCGATGGTACAAGGATTTCAGGGTGATTCCTTTTGATGTGTATGCCGGTGAAGAAGTGGCCGAGTGGTTCCGCTTCCTCTCAGCGCCAGGCACCTCGGCCATTCACGTGCAGGCCTATGGCAAGGTCGATGCGTGGCTCAACGGAGAGCCGATGAAGAGCAAGGGCAAGGGCCGTTTCGAGTCTGAAACGCCTGTGTCGAAAGCAGCCATCGTTGCATTGCGTATCGTACCCGACACCGGCCGCAGCGGCGGAGCCGTTATTCCCGAACCCGTCATGGTCGAGACAACCAATGGCACTATGCCTCTGGGTGACTGGTCGAAGATGGGCATACTCAACAACTATTCCGGCGGTGTGCGCTATAGTACCACGATCTCGCTCACCAAAGAAGAGACCGGAGGCAAAATGGAGTTGGACTTGGGGAATGTTGTGGCCACGGCCGAAGTACTTGTCGGCGGGAGGAAACTCGGTGTGCGTGTCGCCCCGCCCTGGCGCTTGGATGCAACAGGCTTCTTCAAGCCGGGCGAAAATACATTGGAAGTGTTCGTGTACAATACCCTGGCAAATCATTACCAGACCATACCTACACCTGCGCGCTACCGCGGCTCACCCCTCTCGGGCCTCTTGGGCCCGGTACGGCTTCTCTCGCGCGACTGGAAGACCGGAGAACCGTATGTTCCCTTGAAGGTACAGCAACCTTCCAGCAGAACCGAGCCGCTGCAAAAGACTCATCGTCTGTCAGTTACCACCGTGGGCGACACCCGCATAGAGGTATGTAGCGGGTCGGGCGCGCATACGAATGAAGTCGTAGGTATGAAACAAGCCCCCGCTATTGCTTGTAAATAAGGGACTTGCGTTAAATCGTGGGCCCTTTTTTATTGCCCAGAATGGCGAATTGTACTTCAAACTGTACATCACTTTTTGCAGGGCATGAAAAAAGTCGATTCTTGACGCAATAATATGGCTTCCTTTGTGTTTAATGGTGTATGGGCCGGTGGCTTTTTAAGTAATTGTCCCTGAAGAATAATTTAAGATATTTGCTGATAAAGGTTTGCATTCTCAAAAAAT
>JAABXR010000200.1:0-683 GCA_011776225.1 Phycisphaerae bacterium | reverse complement strand
CTCTACGATCCTGGCCAGGGACGGCCGGCCAAGCCCATCCGGCTCATGGTCGGTTTGCATTACCTAAAGCATGCCTATGACCTAAGTGATGAAGATGTGGTTGCACGATGGATTGAGAATCCGTACTGGCAGTATTTTTGCGGCTGTACCCACTTCCAGCACGAGTTGCCCATAGACCCTTCTTTGATGACCAAGTGGCGTAAGAAGATAAAAGCCGGGGGCATGGAGAAACTGCTGGAGGTGACCATTAAGACGGGCTTAAAGACAGGGACATTAAAAAGGTCAGAATTGAAAAGGCTGTCAGTCGATACTACGGTTCAGGAAAAGGCCATCAGCTTTCCAACGGACGCCAGGCTTTATCAAAGGATGCGTCAGAAGCTCGTCAACAAGGCCGCCGAATACGGTATCAGGCTTCGACAGAGTTATATTCGCAAAGGAAAGCAGGCATTAGTGATGCATGGAAGATACGCCCACGCACGGCAGTACAAGCGAGCGAGAAAACAGCTTAAGAGGCTAAAGACGTATCTTGGCCGGGTTACGCGGGATATAGAGCGTAAGATTGCTTCTCGAGAGGATGTTGGTAAGGATTTTGAAAAGCTGTTGTCTCTCTCACATCGATTGTTGGCCCAGCAGCGTCACGATAAGAACAAGCTCTACAGCATTCACGCACCGGAGGTTGTCTG
>JAABXR010000066.1 GCA_011776225.1 Phycisphaerae bacterium | reverse complement strand
TGGATCACAACCAATTTTCCTGTTCACAGTTCGGATTTCGCTCTATACTTCCTGTTATGTTCTTTCTTCCGTTCCGCCCTGGATTTGGTCAAGTTGGAGGCCGAATCGGTCAAGCTTTTTCTGGCCGTCTTCGTACTGGCCATACGCATTTCGCAAGTGTTTACCGAGGACTTCCCAATGTGTGCCGAAGTCACCGAAAGAAGCATTGAGCTTTTTGAGGTTCTGTCGGATTTCGGCAGCCTGCTTTTCTATCTGCAGGCCGTGAAGGCCCATGACTACCGTCATTAGATATACATATAAAAGATTCGGTGATACAGGTATCACCTTTTTGTCGAGCGAATACTGTAATATGTCCTGGGTTTCACCGGCGTATTTGACAACGGTTTCATAATAGACGTTCTCGGCGGGAATATAACAGAGAGCAAAATCCAGTGTGCCCTCTGCGGGCCTGATATAGCTTGAGGCAATCTTATCTATATGGATGGTCACGTCTTTGAGGAATTGCTTGCGAAGTCTGCCTTTTTCCTCGTCGGTCTCAGCTTTTACGACTTTTTCAAAGCTGGGCAGCGGGAACTTGGCATCTACAGGCACCGAGTATTCAGCCAATTTTATCAAGGCATCGACCATTTTGCCGTCTTTGAAGGCGTACTGTAGCTGGAAGCTATCTTTAGGCAAAATCTGGCGGAGCAGGTTCTCCAGCGACCACTCTCCCATTTGGCCGCGTATTTTGGGAGAGCTGAGAATATCCTGGAGCCGCCTGACTTCTGTTCCAACCTGGAGCATTTGTTTGTTCGTGCCCTGTAAATTGCCGATTTGGGTGTATAGCTCACCAAGCACCTTCTGGCTGGATTGCAGGCTCTGAGTGAGCGTGCTTTGGCCGGTTTGCAGGGATTTTGTGAGATTTTCGGAGGTTTTATCCTGAGCGGCTTTTATCGCTTCGAGCTGCTGCTGGAGAAGGTTGATACCAGCGCTCTGGCCTGCAACTTCCTTTCTGGCGGCGAAACTGGTTATTATCAGCCAGACGAGCAGTCCCAATACGGACAAGACCAGAATGGCCCCAAAAGCAACTAAGATTGTCTGCATGTTTTTTATCCTCAAAAACTCCGCTGATTATAAGCATTCCTGCCCCCGACGTCAAAGTTTCCAGCCTTGCCGATAAATTCATGTGATGAAACAGGCCGGCAGGTGTTATTTTTTGACGGCCACCGGCTTCTTTGCTTTAATCCATTTTTTTGTGTCAGGTCTTTTCGGGCCATCGTCAAAAAAGCGAGCGCCTTTGCCTATCCTGTCATAATCGCCGAGGTCTTCGCGTCCCTTTTCCACTAATTTCATTAATCCGGCCACGATGTCCGGGTACTGGGCTGCAACATCGTGCTTCTCCTCGATATCCGCATCGAGATCATACAACTGTGTCTTCTCGACCGCATCTATCATCCGGCCATACCATGAAGTCCAGGGCGGTTTGGCGGGTCGGCGAAGGACAAGCTTCCATTTACCGCTTCTGACCGCCTGAAGGTATGTATATCCATAATAATAGAACGCTTCATATTGGCTTTTGGCACCAGGCCGGGCCTTCATCAGCGGCAGGATATTAAAACCATCTATCTTGTGGTCCCGGGGCAACTTCGCCCCGGCCAGTTTGGCAAAGGTCGGCAGCAGATCCATAGTCGTTGCAATCTCATCACAGGTACGTCCCGTTGGTATCGTGCCGGGCCAGCGCATAATACAAGGCTCTCGCAGGCCACCCTCCCAGGTCATCATCTTAGCGCCTCGAAGCGGAGCGGCGCTGCCTCCGTAATCGCCAATATGATCCTCGATCCAGGGCCCATTGTCCGAAGTAAATACTACCAGCGTATTCTCATCCAGTTCCAATTCTTTGAGGGTATCGAGGATTTGACCAAGGCTGAAGTCCAGTTCCTGGATCACATCACCATACAGCCCGCGAGCAGATTTACCCCTGAATTTCTCAGATGCGCCTAAAGGAACATGGGGCATCGTATGGGAGAGGTAAAGAAAGAACGGCTTATCCCTGTTCGCTCGGATGAAATTAATTGCCTCCTTCGTGTAATTCTGCGTGAGCATGTCCATCTCATCCTGGCTGAGGAAATCGTCGAGGATTTTGTTGTTGCGCATAATCTGTGTCTTGAAGCTCCTGGGATTGACCGTACGTGTGAATCCATTGTGCAGAGGTGTACCATAGAAATAGTCGAAGCCCTGGGAGTTCGGCATTAAATCCGGATTGTAATTATTTTTGCGGCCCCCGGCGAGATGCCATTTGCCTACAATGCCGGTGGCGTAGCCTGCTTCCTTTAGTATTTCGGCGATGGTAATCTCTTTCGGGTGCACAATCGTATGAGGATTCTTTCTGTTTCCAGGTTCGGCCAGGCGAATCGGATAGCAGCCGGTCATCAGTGCCGCTCGCGATGGTCCGCAGACGGGCTGGGCATAAAAACTCGTAAATTTCATGCCCTCGGACGCCATTCGGTCGAATCGGGGCGTCTTGATAAGCGGCGAGCCGAAGCAGCCTACGTCATTATAGCCCTGATCATCGGTGAAGAATATGATGAAGTTGGGCTTTCTCTTTGATGCTGAGTGAAAAATAGACTTTGCTGAGCCTGTGCATGAAGGTACCGCCATAGCTGCCGCTCCCAGGCCCATCGCCTTTAGAAGCTGCCTTCTTGTGTAATTATTCTTAATGTTCGACCTCGGTTTCGATTTATCTTATTGCTTCCGATTATTAATTTAAGCCGGGAAGTTCTGTCGCAACCAAATCGAGTATTTACTGCGGCCTTGACGAACCATTTTGATTATATGTTTTACCGGATAGCTCGTCAAAGACCGACAGCAATTACTGAGCAAATTTAAATAAACCTTGATATACGGATTGAGGCTTTGTATCGTTTTGAAACAACATAAAAAACACGGCTCTGTTAGAGCTATTTGCGATGGAAACAATAAAATCCATTATATTCGATTGGGGAGGTGTGCTGATAGATGACCCTAATCCGGGCCTGATGCAGTACTGCGCCACAGCACTGCGTGTAGGCAGGGAAACCTACATTGAAGCACACAGCAAATTCGCAAATGGCTTCCAAAAAGGAGCGGTTTGCGAGGATGAATTCTGGGATAATGTATGCAGCGAACTAAATGCGCCGAAGCCGAATATTCCCTCGTTGTGGGCTGAGGCCTTCGAAGCTGCTTATGTGCCGAGAAATGGTATGTTTTCAATGGCTTCATCGCTACAGGAAAACGGCTACAGGACGGCAGTCTTGTCTAATACCGAAGTGCCTGCTATGCAGTATTTTCATCAGCAGCAATACGATATGTTTGATGTGCTCGTCTTTTCCTGCGCAGAGGGTATACAAAAACCCGACAGGAGAATCTATGAACTAACCTTGGAGAAACTCGGCTCGCAACCCAGGCAATCCATCCTTATAGATGATAATCCGGAGTACATAAATGGCGCAAAAGAAGTCGGGATAAATACGGTCTTCTTTGAAAATATTGAACAGGTCAACGATGAATTAAACCGGCTTGGTGTCAAAATAGCTTAAAAACAAAACCGGAGAGCTGCAGAAACAGCCTTTTCGAAGGATTTATTATGGATTTTTCATCGTTCTTAGAAAGTCAAAAGAAAATTGTGCTCGATGGGGCAATAGGAACCGAGCTGGACAAGCGCGGCCTTATGGGTCGGGCCAGCAATAACCTTGACAGCCCGAAGGTTGTTCTTGAAATCCAGCGAGAATACGCACAGAGCGGCTGTGATGCTTTGACCACAAACACCCTGACGATGAACCGTATCTACATCGAGACACACAATTTAGATATAGATTTACGGGCAATAAACAGGGCAGGCGCAAAGTTGGCAAGACAGGCAGCCGATAACAAACAATATGTGCTGGGGAATATCAGCTCTACAGGTCAATTACTGGAGCCATACGGTGATTACACCGAGTCCCAATTTTACGATGCATTCAAAGAACAGGCCCAGGTTCTGGCAGAAGCAGGTGTGGATGGATTTCTCGCCGAAACCATCTTCGACCTGCGCGAAGCCGTTTGTGCCGTTTGCGCTTGCAAGGACAACTTCCCACTTCCTGTGATGGCCTCGATATCATTTGCGACCGAAACCAAAGGAGGCAGGACAATTATGGGCAATTCGGCTGAGGACTGCGCGAAAAGTCTTACTGATGCCGGTGCAGATGTAATCGGCGCCAATTGCGGCGACCTCGACCCGGCCCAGATGGCCGTTGTAGTAGCGATACTTAAATCAGCTACGAACAAAACGATTCTGGCCCAACCCAACGCAGGTAAACCAAAATTAGTCGGTGATAAAACTGTATTCGAGATGGAACCGGCAGATTTTGCGACCGGTATCGCCGAATGCCTGGATGCCGGCGCAAGCCTTGTTGGCGGCTGTTGCGGGACAACTCCCGAGCATATTCGCGCGGTTGCCAACCTGATGGAAAATAAATGACTACGAAGACGGTCCATATAGATGATAAAAACCAAATTGAAGCATTTCTTCGCAAGAATGTATTTCTAAACATCTACAGCCTTGGAGACCTTGACGATTTCTTCCGGCCATACACAAACTGGTACGCATTGACCAACACAGAGGGGATTAAAGCCATTGTTTTGGTCTATATGAGTGGTAGTCTGCCCTGTCTCCATGCTCTTACCGAAAGCGAAAATATACATTACATGGAAGAGCTTCTGCAATCTTTGATTCCCATCTTTCCCGAGCGTTTTTATGCGCATTTGAGCTTAGGGCTGGAGGGGGCGCTGGGAAAGCATTACTCTTTAAAATCGCACGGCGAACACTACAAAATGGCTCTGACCAAGAAATATCTGCTAAGCCGCGTCGATACTTCCGAGGTAATCGCTCTTTCAATATCCGACCTTGACGAGATAGTCAGTTTGTTTGAAGCGGCCTATCCCGAAAACTGGTTTGATCCAAGGTTATTAGATACAAATCAATACTACGGCATTCGTGAATCGAGCAAGTTGATAAGTGTGGCAGGCGTACACGTGTATTCCCGCCGGTACCGAGTTGCAGCGCTGGGCAACATCACGACACATCCGGAATACAGAGGTAAAGGATACGGCACGGCTGTAACCGCCGGAGTCTGCAAGTCGTTACTGCGCGAAATAGACCACGTGGGACTTAACGTCAAAACAGACAATACGAGCGCGATCAGATGTTATGAAAAACTGGGATTCGAGATCCTTGACTCCTACGGCGAATATGAAGTAGAACATTTACCATCCTAAAAGCGGACTGCTACGTTTAGATGGATAAAAAAGAAAATAAACCTCTTTCTAACGAAAAAGCCAGAGTGAAGTATCATCTTGTTATCCTGAAAAAGCCTTATCTGGATGCAATCCTGGACGGTCGAAAACGTGTTGAATCGCGGTTCAGCAAGTCAAAGTTTTATACGTTAGTTGGGGTCACGCCCGGGGACAAATTATTCCTGAAGATAAGCAGCGGGCCGGTTTGTGGGATTGCCACAGTAGAGGCGGTCAAAAACTTTGAGAACCTAACACCAGAACAAATGATCGAAATAAAACAGCAATACAACCATCTTATCGGGGGTGGTGACGAATACTGGCAACAAAAGGGGGACTGCAAGTTTGGTTTTTTGGTCTGGCTGAATGACGTAAGGGCGATTGAGCCTGTGCGAATCCACAAAACAGATTGGCGGGCATGGGTGGTCCTAACAGAGAAAGAACACTTCGGCCTGCTGGATATCGAGGGCGTGATAAAGCATAACAAATAAACGTAAGCCGCAATCTCTGTGATTTTTTGAGAAAAACCGGAGAAGATGACTACCTATTCCATAGTTGGAATTAGCGGAAATATTATTACCAATTGTTGGGGTAATAGACAGAATCGGTCTGAATCTCAAACCTTCTTCGAAGCTCTTTTACGAGTTCCCGTGTCATTTGTCTCTGGGAATCAGTCGGAAGAGCGCTTTTTCCGTCAGCTATAACACAAATTCTTATAGTTTTGCCGCTGCCGTACCAGGTTCGGCCCGATATCATCGACCACTGTCTCTTCCATTTCTCGGTCGACTGTATTTGTCCGTCGCCGGCGCCAAGGCCGTTACAGATGACAAAATGGCAGTTGATATCTTCTGTACCGGCCAAGCCACTGAGAGATGTTAACTGTTTAATATTGCCGCCTTTGGTGCCGCTATAGTAGATTTCAACGCGGTCCCAACGTCCGGCGGACTGATAGGCACTGGAGCGAACGGCCTCTTCGACAGAGTCAAGATTTTTAAGATAATAGGTTGAAAGAGAAAACACACCTTCTGAGGGGGGATTATTACCCAGTGCCATTAAAACCACTGCACCGACTGTCATTGACACCAGCAGTGCTGCCAAAACTTTCGCCACCCTTGGCTGATTTGACATTGTCCCATCCCTGGCGGGCTTCCATATTCGGCCTACAGCAAACTAAGGGCGAACAAAACGGATCCCGAAAACAACTCAAAACACCTGCATGTGACTACACACAGCAGTCATCATTTTCTATACCATTATCGACACTTGTCAATAGAATACTCCAAATTTCGTAAAAATTTTTGCAATTTAATCCCAAAAGCCAGCCAACTCAGCACCTCATAAAAATTCGGACCCGTGTATGTACAACTTCCAGCGAAGACAAAATGGCTCCATCTACAAACATGATAAAGCGCCCCCATGTAGTCACGACATTAGCCTGAACCATCGAAGTTCCCGGACAACCATAAAATCTTGACTAAATGACCACGCTCTGATACAAAGCGGATGCCAAATTATCCAAGGCCGGCCAACTATTTCTAAATAAAAGACCGTAAAACGTCGTAACAATTGATAAGTAGTCAAGAATAGTGTGTATCGCAGCTGCGGTGGGCCAATATGCAGGAAACGGATATTAACAAAAATGAATCTTTACCGGACGCAGATGACAAGAAGAAGGTGCTAATCTTTGTTGTTTGCTATAACGCCGAAAAATGGATCGAGTCGGTTCTTGACCGCATTCCAAACGACGTACTGGAAAACAAGAATTTTTCCACCGAGATTCTCGTCATTGACGACCAATCACCAGACCGCACTTTTTATGCAGCCGAGGATTATGCCCGACGCCGACCTGAAATCAAAATTAACGTTTTATATAATCCCAAAAACCAGGGCTACGGCGGCAACCAGAAAATCGGCTATTGCTACGCCCTCAGGAAAGGCTTTGACGCAGTTGTGCTGCTGCACGGAGACGGGCAATATGCACCCGAGTACCTTGGCCAGATGATACAGCCAATCCTTGATGAGGAAGCCGATGCCGTGTTCGGGTCCCGAATGATTCACCGGCTGGATGCATTGAAAGGACGTATGCCGCTTTATAAGTGGATAGGCAACCAATTGATTACCTGGACCCAGAACAGGATAATGAAATCCCGTCTGTCTGAATTTCATAGCGGTTACAGGGCCTATAACACAAAAACCCTCGCATCAATTCCATTCGAGCACAATTCCAACTACTTCGACTTTGATACCGATATCATTATCCAGTTGTTAGACACCAAGAAACGTATTAAAGAAATCCCTATTCCTACCTACTATGGCAATGAGATTTGTCGAGTCAATGGTATAAAATATGCGATCCGTATCATCTGCTCCTGCATTTTATCCAGAGTAATAAGGCTTGGAATCTACTATCATCCGAAGTTTGACTACCAACTCACCCCAATATCTACATATCAGGCTAAATTGGGATATCCCAGTTCCCATCAGTTTGCGCTGAGTAGAGTAACACCCAGTGCAACAGTATTGGATGTGGGGTGTGGGTCCGGTTTGATGGCAGAGCATCTGGCAAATAAGGATGTAAAGACCATATCAATAGATAAAGAGGTATCAGAAAAGGCACGGCAGGCTTCCCTCAAATGGCTGGAAGTGGACGTGGAGCAATACGATTTCTCCGATGATTTTGGCGATGTGGATTATATTTTATTACTGGACATTATAGAGCATCTGAAATCTCCAGAGCGTTTTCTGCGTATTCTTCGAGACCGTTACAGCCGCTCATCTCCGGAGTTTATTATTACCACAGCCAACATCGGTTTCTTTATCATCCGTTCCGGTTTACTATTTGGCAGCTTTAACTATGGTCGTCGAGGTATTCTGGACATGGACCACAGTCGTCTAT
Organism: Phycisphaerae bacterium; assembly: GCA_011776225.1. GTDB lineage: Bacteria > Planctomycetota > Phycisphaerae > Sedimentisphaerales > Anaerobacaceae > CS2-K091. The sequence goes on along the minus strand of JAABXR010000066.1, from coordinate 45,395 downwards.
TCACTTTTTCAACGCTTCGTCGTACATTAGAGTTATGCGGTTATGAACTCCTCTCGAAAAAAGGTATACCAGCACCGTTTCCTTTGGCCATAGGTGACGGCTGGCTGGCGCGGTTTCTGCTTCAGATAAATCGCTTTTTCATCTTCTTTTCTAAGAGCCTTTTTTCTTACCAGATCGCCGTTACCGCCAGACCCCTTCCGACCCTGGAGCACCTGTTGAAAGATGCGCACGAAGCGAAGGAACAGAAACTCAGTGATCCGACTTTGCCGAAGGGCTGAACAGAGTGAGCGCAAAAAAGCCGAGCAAACACCGAACACGACGCAGAGTAGCATCTGCCGCAAAGGATAAAGCATCGACCTCGCGACAACCCCGGCACCTTTGGTCAAGATTTGGTCTGCCGGCAGCAATCTTCTGCTGGCCTTTTCTTTATCTGTTCCGCCACGTTCTGGCCATAAACGGCCAATATGCCGCCATAGGTAACGATTTTATTCTTCTATACTATAAATATAAACTGTACCTGCTGGCCTGTCTTTCTGACTTTCATTTCCCGCTCTGGTCGCCAGCTGAAGGCGCGGGATACCCATTTTACACCAATCCGTTCACGCAGGCCTTCTATCCTCTCAACCTCCTGCTGGTCCTCTGGTACAAAATCTTAGGAGGGTACAATCCTCTGGATTATCAGGTTTATACTGTTCTCGGCATTTCGATATTCGCCTTAGGGCTTTTCATGTGGCTGCGCCAGATAAACACCAACCTCAGGTCCGTGGTTTTCAGCGTACTCATAATGTCAGTGAGTTTCAAGGTCACGGAATTAATAAGATTCCCCAACGCTGTCCATACCGCCGCGTGGTATCCCTGGATTCTTTACGCACTGACCAGAATTATGCGAAGTAAGTCATCGAAAGACGCCATGATCAACGGATTCCTGCTGACTCTGTTTCTGATATGCCACCTTACCGGTGGTTATCCCTATTATGTTTACTATTCCCTGTTTCTTCTTGCACCTTATATGCTCGTTTTCCTGTTCAAGCCACTACATCTTCGAATATTAGGGCCCCGGTCAATCCGCTGGAGGCGCGCGATCACTACACTGGCAGCATCAGGTATTGTGACGCTATTGGTCTGCGCCCCTTATGTCCTCGGTATTAAACGCCTCATGTCAGAGACAATTGACCGTGCCGGCAAAGATTTTTCTTATTCTACGGCCCATGTATTCAATTTTGAAGACACTTTAGGCTCGCTTATGTTTCCACCTGCCTCGTCAACAGAAGGGTGGTATTTCTTCGGCATTGCCGGGCTTTTGGTAATCCTGCTGTACATGTTTTGCCGGAGAACAGTCAATCGTGAGGGTGAAGGAAAAGATAGGGGAAAAGAGAACCTGACACCACAGAGGCTGGGCGACCTCTGGCTCAAACTGTTTTTTATCATCTGGATTTGTATTATCACCTACATTAGCTATGGAAGACATTCGTATCTTTTTAAGCTGCTTTGGAACTACATGCCCGGATTTTCCAGTCTTCGCGTCTGGGGAAGGTTAAATATCATTCTTGTACCGATTCTCGCCTGGCTGCTGTCGATTGCTTACGCATCGTTTGAATCAACGCTCTCGGTCAAAAAGATCCCGGTCCCCAAGAAGCTCTCGTATTTACTCTCACCTATTGTTGTGCTCGCAGCAGTTTATGCATGCATTCTTTGTGTTCAAATCTACTTCTACCATAATAATATTAACGACAGGCTCTGGAACATATATTTCAAGAACTTGTCACCACAACGTCTATACTTCATCGTTTACGGTGTGGCAGCATTTGCTGCAATTTTATCGATTTTACTTCTCAGCAAACGGATTAGCTTCAAATCCAACAGGGCCCTGACAGTGGTTCTTGCTGTCCTCGTACTTGTTGCGACCGTTGAGATGCGGCATGTCGGCGCCCGCGTCTGGACATACCAAAGGCAAGTAGATAGGGAACGAAATACCTTCGATGTTGTGAAGGTGAATGAGGCTTCGTTTAACCTACGTCGATCCGACCGCAACGACACCATATCCCTTCCGAACTTCAGTGTTGGTGTCCTGCCAAACTGGTATTTCGGCCGATATAACAAATTTCTTAAAGAAACCGAAGGTGAATTGGAGGCAAGAAGAGTATTGTTGGGTATACAGGATGGGAGCAAAATTTTCTTTTCCCAATCGCTAAAGCATTCCACTGTTGGTGCCTTCCTTCAAGATGCATCCCGCTACCAGCGCCCCGGCCAACTACTGTCCTATACCGGTGATGAACTTACTTGGGAAATCAGCGCGTCTACTGCGGGCTATCTGAGTTTTATCGACAACTGGGATCGGAACTGGAAGGTTTTCGTGGACGGGAAAGAAACAGATATAGAACTACTTTTTGGCACTTTCAAATCGGTTCATCTGGAGCCGGGCCGGCACCAAGTCAGGTTTTGCTACCAACCGGGCTTGTTTTGAGCAAGATTATCGGGCGTTTCAATAACCATAGCATGGTCATTACCGGGGGGATTCCTTTCGGGAAAACACTTGACTAAACACACTTATTCTGCGATAAAACCGTATTTCAAATTTGGCTCATTAGAAAACCAAAGATTATCATATTACCGGAAACCTCAAGTGGGAAAGAGCCCCGTAGAAATCCGATAAATCGAGTTTGTGAACTGCCGGTGTTACTTAGCTAAAAGCTGGAGATACAAATGGCAACAGAATTTCGTCCTATATCCTACGAGGAAATTGCCAAGCTCACTGAGCAAGGCTGCAGTTGCGACGATTGGTCGAAGGTCGAGGTTGCAGCAGGTTTTGACCCGGCAAAAGTAAAATCTACACATTTTTGTGGTAACATAAAGCTTGGTGTGTTTGAGAAGGAGGTATCCTTTTTTGGAGGTGTTACGAAGCCGGCAGGGATCAGCAACGCAACGATCCACAACTGCACAATCGGCGATAATGTATATATCAATCAGGTAAGAAACTACATGGCCAACTATATCATCGAGGATGATGTGGTTATAGATAACATTGACCTGCTCGCAGTAGAAGGCAAAAGCTCATTCGGCAATGGCACGGAGGTTGCCGTTGTCAACGAGGCCGGCGGCAGAGAAATACCGATTTATGACAACTTATCAGCCCACACAGCTTATATAATAGCCTTTTATCGTCATCGCCCATACGTAATCGAAAACCTGCAAAGAATGATCTTTCACTACACTGCTTCCGTCACCTCCTCTGTCGGTCTTGTGGCAAAAGGTTCAAAGCTTATAAACTGCCGAATTATCAAAAACGTGAAAGTGGGCCCCTTAAGCATTATCGAGGGGGTAAACAGACTTGAGAATGGCTCAATCAATAGCTGTCCTGAAGATCCTGTCTATATCGGTCCCGGCGTTTTTGCAGAAGATTTTATCTGCTGCAGCGGCTCGAAGATTACCGACGGCACAATAATAAGCAAATGCTTCGTAGGGCAGGGCACTGAATTAGCCAAGCAGTATTCGGCGGAAAATTCGGTGTTCTTTGCCAACTGCGGTGGTTTCCACGGTGAAGCGTGTGCGGTATTTGGGGGGCCCTACACCGTTACGCATCACAAATCCACATTGCTTATTGCCGGATTGTTTTCCTTTTTGAATGCCGGCAGCGGCACCAACCAAAGCAACCACATGTACAAACTGGGACCGACCCATCAAGGTGTAGTCGAACGTGGATCCAAGACCGCCAGTGACTCATATATGCTCTGGCCGGCAAAGGTTGGGCCTTTTACAGTTGTCATGGGTAGACACTATAGAAACTCAGACACTTCAGACTTGCCTTTTTCATATCTGATTGAGCACGAAGATGAAAGCATCCTTGTCCCCGGTGTGAATTTGCGCAGCGTCGGCACTATTCGGGACGCCCGAAAATGGCCGAGACGCGACAGGCGGAAAAGTCCTCAAAAGCTCGACTTTATAAATTTCAGGCTTTTAAGCCCATATACTATCCAGAAAATGCTCAATGGCTGCCTGCTGCTTGAAAAGCTCAAAACAACATCCGGCAAAAACACAGAATACTATACCTACAACAATGTCAGAATTAAGAATTCCTCACTGGAGAGGGGCATAAAATTCTACAAGATGAGCATCGATAAATTCCTTGGTAACTGTCTTATTAAAAAGCTGGAAAACAGACAAATAGAAAGCGTTGACGAACTTCGAGCGGCGCTCCGGCCAGAAGCTAACTTAGGACCAGGCAAGTGGGTCGACATGGCCGGGTTGTTCGCCCCGGAAAGGGCCGTTCAAAAGTTACTCTCCGACATTGAAAACGAATCTATTCGCACGCTGGACGATTTGACGGAGACTTTCCGCTCAATACACAACAGATATGATGTGTATGAGTGGGCCTGGGTTGCAAACGTTTTACAGCAACGTCTGTCAAAAATGATTGATAACATAACCGCAGACGATATTATTGAACTAACGACAAGATGGAAAAAGGCCGTCGTAGAACTCGATAACGCCCTTCGTGCCGATGCCAAAAAAGAATTTGCCGCCACCGCTCAAATCGGATACGGTCTCGACGGTGATGAAAAAACCAGACACAGCGACTTCGCGGCGGTGAGAGGAATATTTGAAGAAGACAGTTTCGTTTCCGAAATCGAATATCACATAACCAGCAAAACAGCTCTCGGCGATGAACTTATCAACCGAGTTGCGAAATTGCGTCAACAACAACCAGATCTAACAAGGAGAAATGTATGAGAGTTATTATTGAGCCGAATTATGAATTAGCAGCCAAATGGGCCGCCAACTATGTCGCCAAAAAGATCAATGAATCCAGTTCAAAACCTTTTGTGCTGGGTCTTCCCACAGGCTCTTCACCGATAGGTGTGTACAACAAACTTGTAGAGCTTTACAAGTCGGGGGTGGTTTCATTCAAGGATGTCGTTACCTTTAATATGGACGAATATGTGAATCTTCCGGAGGACCATCCTGAAAGCTATCATTCATTTATGGATAAATATCTTTTCAGCCATATAGACATTCCAAAAGAGAATGTCAACATTCTCAATGGTAATGCCCCGGATCTTGAAGCCGAATGTGCGAGCTACGAAGAAAAAATCAAAAAAGCAGGCGGCGTAAAGCTTTTTGTCGGCGGCATAGGTCCTGACGGCCATATAGCGTTTAACGAACCCGGCTCATCAATATCGTCGAGGACGAGGATTAAAACACTAACTTACGATACAATCGTGGCCAATTCGCGGTTCTTTGACAACGACATTAACAAAGTCCCCAAAACCGCTCTGACCGTGGGCGTAGGAACCGTACTTGACGCTGAGGAAGTCCTGATTATCGTCAACGGTCATAATAAGGCCCGCGCATTGCAGCACGCCGTCGAAGAGGGTGTAAATCACATGTGGACGATTAGCGCCCTGCAAATGCATGCGAAAGGTATTATCGTCTGCGATGAAGAGGCGACCGCCGAGCTCAAGGTAGGCACTGCAAAATACTTCAAAGATATTGAATCGGCAAATCTCGATCCGGCCACTCTTTTAGGTTGAGATTTTTCAGGTGAACATCCGATTACGGGTCGTCAGGTATCAACGGCGGCTCTTTGCCGGGTGGATATACGATTTTCGCCCCGGCCTTGAGAGACTCGATATACTTTGTAATAAACGGGCCTTGTTTCTGTTGTTTCAGCATCTTTATTATATCGCCTTTGGCCTGTTCAAATGGTTTAACGCCGGCTTCTTTGCGGTCGGTAACCTTTATTATGTGATATCCAAACTGGGTTTCCACGATGTCGCTTATCTGCCCGATTTTTAATTCGAAAGCGACCTTTTCAAAGGGCGGATCCCAATAACCTCTGGGCCTAAAACCCAAGTCACCGCCTCTTGGTGCCGAAGGATAACCTCCGGTAGATTTGGCTAATTCAGCAAAATCGGCGCCCTCTTTGATTTGTTTGAGCAGAGTCCGAGACTTCGCCAGCGCTTTTGCTTTCGCCTCATTTGGGTCGGTGTTAGGATCGGGTCTTACAAGAATATGACTGGCTTTAACCTGCTCAATCTCTTGAAACTGTTCTATATTCGCAGAATAAAAGTTGTTTGCATCGGCTTCCGTCACCTTTAGTTTGTCACCTATTTTGGCTTCTATAAGTTTCTGATATTGGATCCCCAATTCGATCCGCATCTGCTGTTTCCATTCATCAAAATTCATTCCACCAGCCTTCAACGTTTCCCTGAACTCATCCAGTGATAAATTCTGCTGAGCGGCAAATTCCCTTATCTTCTCAAGCACCTCTTCCTCAGTAGCCACTATTTTTGCCTTCTCAATCTCTTCCTCCAGCAGCTTCAATATAATCACTCTGTCCAGGGCTTGTTTTCTGACCCTGTCCCTGTTCTTCTCAAGAAAATCCGGCTGCAACAGCGGAGCCACCTTTTCAATCTCCGCTTCAACCTGGCCTTCTGTAACAACCCGGCCATTAACAGTAACCGCAATCTCATTAGCCGCCGCTTTCTGTTTCGGCTCAACAACCTCCTTCTCGGTCTCGGCAGAGGGCTTCTGTCGACAACTAAAGGCAGCAACTAATATTACCAGACAGGCTGAAATTGCCAGATATCTTTTCATAATTTTACCTTTCTTCACACATTCAAAAGCCTCAACAACCTCATCAGCAAAAAAGACGATTATCCCGTCAAAAACGAATCTGTCAACATTTTATGCTTCAACTCGGGCATAATCCGAGAATTAGTTGACTTGAGTGCCTAATCTATTAAAATACCGATTCGTGACTTGCTAATTGAATCATCAATCGCAACAATCACAATACGAAAAATGATTTCAGAAACCAATAGGTTCCGGGTCGTGTCCGAAAAAAAGGAAAGCTGCGGTTTATTCGGTATATTTGGTGATGAGGAAGCCGTACAAAAGACCTATATTGGTCTACATAGTCTTCAGCACCGGGGTCAGGAATCAGCAGGAATCGCCTCAAGCAATTCCAACTTAATCCGGTGTCATACTGGCATGGGTATGATAAGAAGGGTTTTCCGCGGTGGTTCTGGACTATTGGAGAAACTGGCTAATCCTATAGCAATCGGCCATGTGCGGTATTCAACGACAGGCGCCAGCAAGGCCGTTAACAGTCAGCCGCTTCTGGCCGGGTACTCCGACGGGCAGGTGGCAGTGGCCCATAACGGCAATCTCGTAAACGCTTCGCTGCTTCGAGATGAGTACGAGGCATACGGCAGTATATTCAAATCAACATGCGATACTGAAATAATCATCCATTTGCTTGCAAAACCCACTCATGTGACCAAACCCGATCCTTTGGGACATGTACTGAATCACCTTCAGGGAGCGTACAGCCTGCTGTTTTTGTTTGCCGACCGGATTGAAGCAGCTCGTGACCCTTATGGCATCAGACCTTTATGCATCGGCCAAACCGAAAAAGGAAGCTTTGCAGTTGCCAGCGAAACCTGCGCTCTCGATGCAATAGAGGCAAAGTTCATTCGCGAAGTGGAACCCGGTGAAATCGTCCGTCTCGATAAGAACGGTCTTTCCGGCAGATTCTTTGTCAAACCCGGCACCATCACACCCGCCCATTGTATCTTTGAACATATCTATTTTGCCAAACAAAACAGTACAATTTTTGGTGAAAATGTCCACGAGTTTAGAAAAAAACTCGGAAGGCAACTGGCAATAGACCACCCGGCCGATGCAGATGTAGTAATACCCGTGCCGGACTCAGGAACATCGGCGGCAATAGGATACGCAGAACAAAGCAAGCTGCCTTTCGATATGGGAATGGTCAGAAGCCATTACATAGGCAGGACATTTATCTCGCCGGACCAAAAATTAAGAGAGCTGGAAGTCGGGCTCAAACTGGCTATGGTGAAAGAGGTCGTCCGTGGAAAGCGCGTAGCAGTAGTAGACGATTCAATCGTCCGCGGCACAACCACAAGGGGCAAGATCAGAGCCCTGCGACAGGCGGGCGCGAAGGAAATCCATATGCGTGTGAGCTGCCCGCCGATAAGATATCCCTGCTTCTACGGCATAGATTTCCCGACCACTGAAGAGCTGCTGGCAAATAACCGCAATCTGAAGCAAATCAAAGAATTTCTCGAAGTGGACAGTATCGGTTACCAATCACTGGAGGGTTTGCTATCTTGTGCAGCACTGCCGAAAGACCACTATTGTACCGCCTGTTGGACCGGCAAATATAAAATTCCCATAGATATTGCGTTTAACAAGTTCTCTATGGAACACAATCAGATGTATATGTTTGATGAGGACAGCGCGTAGCCCAAATTTTAAACTGAAATGCAAGACAAGAAATATATCAGCTATGAACAAACCGGCGTGAGCATCGATGCCGGGGACGAGATGGTTCGGCAAATCCAGTCCTGCGTTGCCAGCACATTCGGGCCGCGAGTTATTGAATCCAAGAATGCGTTTGCGGGAATGTTTCGTCTCGACTACGATGAAAGACTCTTCAAAAGGAATTACAAAAACCCGGTGCTGGTAGCCTGCACCGACGGCGTAGGCAGCAAAGTTAAATTAGCCGGGAAAATCAAAAAGTTTGACACCGTAGGCATAGATTTGGTGGCGATGAACGTCAATGATATGCTCGTTCAGGGGGCCGAACCGCTTTTCTTCCTGGACTATCTGGCTGTTAATAAGCTGGAGCCGAAGATAATTGCCGAAATGATAAAGGGCGTCGCCGCCGGCTGTCGCCTGGCTGACTGTGCCCTGATTGGAGGCGAAACCGCTGAAATGCCGGATACCTACGGCAAAGGTGACTTCGATATGGCCGGATTCGCTGTCGGTATAGTCGAGCGGAAAAAAATCATCACAGGCAACACAATCAGAAAAGGCGATGTAATACTCGGCCTTGCCTCAAGCGGACTGCACAGTAACGGCTATTCACTGGCCCGCAATATTTGTTTCAGGAAAAAATCTCTGAAAATCACCGACATACTGGACGAACTCGACGGTGCCATGCTGGGCGATGTCCTGCTTGAACCGACGCGAATTTATGTTCGGTCGATAGTGAAACTGCTCTCGAAGTACAAGGTCAAACGCATCGTCCACGGCATGGCACACATCACGGGCGGCGGACTTGCAGGGAATATTCCAAGAGTGCTGCCGAAAGACTGCAATGCGGTTATCAAAAAATCGAACTGGCCGAAGCACAAGATATTTTCATTCCTACAAGAATCAGGACCTGTCGAAGATGCTGAGATGTTCCGGGTCTTTAATATGGGGATAGGATTCGTGTTGATAGTGGCGGAGGACTTCGCCAATTCGATAACAAAAAAACTCTCGCACTACGGCGAAAAGGTTTATAGAATAGGGAGAATCACAACAGGAACCGGCAAAGTAATCCTTAAATAGCCTATGGATGACAAAAGGTGGCAATTACATGACTTAGCAACGTCGCTAAGCACTCAGAACGAAAATCGCATATCACAAAGGAGGTAAACATGAGCGGCATCTTTGGAGTAGTCTCAAAGGGTGACTGCGCAGAAACTCTTCTCTACAGCACAGATTATCATTCGCATCTCGGAACCGAGTATGGAGGTTTGGCGGTGCTTGGAGAGGATTTCACGCGCCAGATACATGACGTGAGCCAGAGCCAGTTCAAGTCCAAATTTTATGACGACTATAAGTACATGAAAGGCAACAAGGGCATCGGTGTAATAAGCGCGTCCGAAGAACAGCCTATTTATCTGAACTCACAATTTGGGCCGTTTTGTATAATTACCAACGGAATCATAGAAAACACTGAGGAATTGGCAGTAAAGCTGTTAAAGAAAGGAATCTCCTTCAGTGAGGTAAGCACAAAAGCGGTCAATACCACCGAGTTGATTGCAAAACTAATCAGCCAAGGAAATGACCTGGTTGATGGCATAGAGAAAATGTTTGATGTTATAGAAGGCTCCTGTTCACTGATGTTGCTGCATCGGGCCGGCATATATGCCGCAAGAGACAGATATGGATATACGCCACTTATAATAGGTAAGCGGGAAGACGCATGGGCGATCACGAGCGAGACCTGCGCTTTTCCAAATAATGACTTTGAGATAGCAAAATATCTTGAACCGGGAGAGATAATCCTGATCAATGAAGATGGAATAGTCCAAAGAAGGCCAAGTAAAGGAAATATAAACCAAATTTGTGCCTTTCTATGGATATACACCGGCTTCCCCGCGTCAAACTATGAAGGAATAAACGTAGAAATCGTCAGAGAAAGATGCGGCCGCTGCCTTGCAAAACGCGACAAGGATATTAACGTCGACGTGGTCTCGGGAGTTCCTGACTCCGGAGCTGCCCACGGATTAGGGTATGCGATGGAATCCGGTAAACCATTCAGACGGCCTCTTGTAAAATATACGCCCGGATACGGCAGAAGTTATACGCCACCTTCACAACAGACACGCGACCTTATCGCAAAGATGAAACTCATCCCCATCAAAGAGGTCATTAAGGGTAACAGCATTGTTGTCTGCGAAGATTCTATAGTTAGGGGAACGCAGCTTAAGAACTTTACCATAAAGAAACTCTGGGATTGCGGCGCCAAAGAAGTACACGTAAGGCCCGCCTGCCCTCCTCTGATGTTTCCATGCAGGTTCAACCTTTCCACACGCTCTATCCATGAGCTCGCCGCCCGCAGAGCCATTCGCAGCCTGGAAGGCCATGACCTAAAAAATGTGTCAAAATATATCGATACAAACAGTGAAAAATACAAAAGGATGGTGGAATGGATCAAGAAGGATTTAGATGTCTCCACGCTTAGATACCAAGACGTTGATGATATGGTTGAGGCCATTGGGCTGCCTAAAGAAAAGCTTTGCCTGTATTGTTGGACTGGTGAATGCCCAAAACAAGCTCGTCCCAAATCAGTAATAGATATAGTGGATGTAGAGAAAGCACCTGCAAAGAAGATAATAGAAACGAAAATTCCACTTTAATCAGGCTTTACAAAATATTACTAAAATGTAAAAGGCTGTGACTTGCGGATTGAAAATCGATAGTCACAAATCCAAAATAACGTTCTCTAAGTTCGTTGTATCAGCGGGCATCTACGCATGCCTTGCTTTCTGTCTGTTTCAGCCGCATTTCAAAAAGTTTGTTCAATACCTCGTGGTTGTAAACGCTTGCCTGGCAGCTCTGGGCTGTTTTGTACTGAGTCGGCGGTGGGTGTCTTCGTTTGCCGGCTCATTTTTCGCAGGGGCCCTCTATGGTTTCGGGCCCTTCGGGCTTTGGCTGTCCGGCTTCCACCCATCAGTCGGTCTTTTAGCAGCAAGTATACCATGGCTGCTTTGTCCGGCTGCGTTTTGCTCGAAAAGAAAGTTGTGGTGGATAAGCGCGCCGCTCTCAGCCCTGCCGTTTTTGGTGATATGGCTTGCTTTCCAAATATCGGTTCAATACCACCTGTTCCCAATCCCGATACACACCAAGTTACATTTAGCCGACTTAGCCGGCCTTTTGGCTCCGCTCGTCGCGCTTGAGAGAACAATGCCTCTGGTCGGCTTCTACCATGTCCCTATAGCTGCACTGATTCTTGGCTCATCCATGCTCCTGAAAGCCCGGCGGTTCGGCATAATAGCAATCTGTGCTATTGGCACAATATTAGCTTTCTGGGGCCCCCTCTTCAATATCAGCCCGATTCTATGGCTGACCATCCCTGTTCTGTGCTGCTCGATACTGATTGGTACGGGCATACAGGGATTTGCCCTGGCCGGTTATGCCGACAGAAAATGGATCCTGATTACTACAGGGATTATGGCAACCCTTGCCATTATTACCCTGCTCCTGGCGACAAAATACCACAACATCTTTGCAGGACTCGGGGCAAAATACGCAAGGTTGCTGACTCAAACCGCAAAACTGTATATACTCGGTGCAATCACGACAGCCGTGATATTTTTCATGGCACGTGCAAAACTGCGACTAACTACACTGCGGTGGCTTATTCTATCTTTAGCAATCTCGGTTGATATCATCTTCTGCGCAAGTTTTATCGCATACAGGATTCTCTAAGAGGCCACATAGGTGCCATAGCACAAAGGCATTACATCAGGAAAAAGTTTCCCGCTCAACTTGCCCGAGGTAAAACCGGCCGTCTCTCTGCATAAAGTTAATAATTGTATCGAACTGCTGGTCTATAAAACGGGTTTCATTCGAGATCAATGCTATCCCAATAACCGCGCGTGTCTTTTCATCCTGATTGTCAACCTCCGAAACGGAAACATTGAACCTGCTCTTCAGTCGGCCGAGCAAAGACTTAACGATGCTTCGCTTTCCCTTCAGCGAGGTAACTCCCTGCATGTAAATCTCAGCTTTCATTACACCGATAATCATGCTCGACTCTTGATACTCTTTCCTTGTATCCGATTCAATACTTCTTCGACGGTCAACTTCGAGACAACATTATCAAAATCACCCCCATAGGTCAATCCTCCTCTGCCGTTCCAAAGCAGACAAAGGACAGAAAAACGTTGCATGCTCAAGCCGGACTTGATATTTTAATCCTACAAGATCCGGGCAATAGCGCTCTCGGACGTCCGTTTTGTATCGAATTAGGAGAATAAAGATGGTATCCACACTTGTAGCACGTATAGATGGTGAGTTAGTGACAGCGCTTTTCTTTTCCTCGGCGGCCTTCATAGGCCTAAGCTTTCTGACAATCCTTGCCGTTCGCTCAGTGCCGAACAAGCTGCTCCTGCTGGGTCTGCTTATGGCAATCGCCGCAATCGCATTTGCAGCGATTCTGCCCAGCGCGTCAAAGCTGGCGATTGCCATGATGATTCCCGCTATACTGCTGATTCTCATCGGTGCTATATGCCTAGCCATCGGTTTCGTAGTAAAACTGATCAAAACCGAAAAGTCAGGCCAATCCCAGGCCTAAAAAATCTGTCAGTGGTTTCCTTCGCCGACTTAAACATTCAACATTCTGGTTCGCGATTTCGGTACATTCCTTCATAGCACCGCGAGGGGCTAACTACTTTTCATCTCCGCAACAATCTGACGAGTCTGTTGTGACTGACTATGGTGTGCCTGTTTGAAGGCAACAACAGAAGAATTGTTGTCCTTTTTGAAAAGCTCATTGCCGGCGATAATTTCCTGTAGAGCCTTCGACTTTGTCCTGGCCTGCTTAAGGAACCGAACCGCCCTTGTGCCATACACTCCCCCCAGCAAAGCACAGATACCTATACCCAATTCCAGAGCGTTATCAGCCACCTGCCAGGCATCGGGCCGCTCCGACGACTCGACCAGAGCCATTCGTCCAAGCTGCCAGTTCGACTCACTAAGTATTTGCTCGGCAGTATCTGCCTGAGGCAGTTCCTTCGGCAAACCGTAATACGACGTGATGGCCTTGCTCTGAAGCTGTGACAGTTTGGTCAGCGCCTGCAGTTTTTCCGTAGCGGCTTCCTCTTCGGCTGTCGCCGCAGCGATTGCCGTCGTTCGACTGTGCAGCCATGCGTTTTGCTTTTGGGCCTCGCCCGGCGCAAAACGCAAACTATTACAACCGGTCAATAAAAAGAACATTACAATTAGAATCGATAAAATTCGCCTCATCATTTCTCTCCTTTATTCTGGATGAATTTTACATTATTCCGTTATAATACTTCTCTAAGTTCGATACAGGAAATTCACATATGGACACAGCAAAAACATTCATACCCAAGACTATACTCTTGTGGCAAAAAGTGGTAGACAATCCTGAGGCTCAGCGAATCATGAGGTTATTTCCTTCTGCCCAAGTGCGAATAATAGAACATCAACGCAAGCCCCCTTCACCAGAGATGTCTTCCGCCCAGGCATTGCTCGCCGGAAAAAGAACCTTGATGATAGGTCAGACCTCATCATTCATAGGAAGGTTCGACGGCCGACTTGGAACTAACCTTCATTGTTGTCCATATTATAAACTGGTGCCCATCTCGAATGGCTGCCCCTATTATTGTACATATTGTTATCTGGCTTTCGTGTATCGCAAGTACTCCCCATTCATCAAGATAAATATCAACTACGACACAATGTTCAAACAAATTCGAAAGACAATTTCCCTCACACCAAACAAAATCAGTTTCAACATGGGAGAGATGCTCGATAGTCTCGCACTCGACCACATAACCATTCTTGCGAGTAAGTTAGTTCCATTTTTCTCCGGTTTTTCCAATGCTTATCTGATGCTGTTAACCAAAAGCAGCAATATCGACAATCTGCTTTCCATCGAGCCGAATGAACATACAGTCGTTTCCTGGAGCCTCAACGCTAAAGAGCCGATTGAACTTTACGAATCGGGTACATCCAATCTCAGCGAGCGAATAAGAGCTGCTAAAATCTGTCAGGACAAAGGCTGGCGCATACGATTTCGTATTGATCCCGGTATTCTCTATCAAAACTGGCAGGTTGGCTACGCCGAGCTAATCGAGAAAACATTAACTAAAACCACGCCCGAAAACATCACACTCGGCATGTTAAGGCTTCTACCGGCTCATTTTCACCTTGCCTCTGATGCATATGGCGATCCCGCTCGAGAGCTCTTTGACCATAACTTCGTTAAAGGTGCCACCGATGGTAAACTGCGTTACCCACTCAAAGAGCGTATCATTTTCTACTCCTTTCTCATTGATTTGATTCGCAGCTTCGACAAAAAAGTATCTATCAGCCTCTGCAGAGAAACGCGCGAAATCTGGAAGATCTTTAAAAAACGCTGCGAACCCAAAAAATGCAACTGTGTCGTCTGGTAACAGTTACGCAATGGAACTCTGTCTAACTATCTTTCTTTTCACGACTGTTGCATACAAACAACGGTTATACACATAAGTATAAACCTCGTTATCATTTCTCTTCGGATACACCTGCTGTGTTAGTACCTGTTTTTCGCTTGAAACCCCTATTGCTTTGCTCATTCGTAGTACTAGTGTTGTCTGAAACTTATCTTGCAGAACCAGCACTCTTCCCCTGTGACTACATAGCCTTTCGATATTCAACAATCCATCAACAAGGCCACTAAATCCGTTTTCTTCATTTAATGGCAATATAACATAGGAAAAGATTATTATGTCGTATGTACCAAAGTTAAGCCTTACACGTTGAAGTTGGCTCATATTGTCAGGGAAAGCATGATTAATACTAATCATGTGGTTGTTCATGATACTCTTGGTATGTCCTGTTCTCATGCGAAAATAATTGCATAACATATCTTGACCTGTACCAAGACAAATGTTTGAGGTGTCATTTAGTACATACGTTATTTTCACTGTTTTACCTTTTGGCCATTCTTCTACATACTCAAGATTTTCAAGAAGACAAGCGAGCATATCAGTGACTGCTAAAGAAGCAACCGCAGGCCCTGAACCTACATCAAGAATTCGTAAGTTTCCTGAATCGACAATATTGAGAAAATCCTGAGAGGTCATATACTCGATTAAACTATTCTGTGATTGGAAAAAATGCCTGGTAAAGAAAACACTTAAAAAGGCTCGCATGCTTGTCGGATTAACGGGATAGCGAGTATCTGTTTCCGAAACATCGCGTCTTGGCAATCTTGATATCTGATAACTTAATACTGATTTCACGGCATCAGACAATTGCCATATACCATCAGGACATAATCCTTTACATACAAGATTTTTCAATATCCCGCCTATAATCCTGTCTAATTTTCCACATTCAAAATGTTTCACCCTAAATATCCGTCGACGGCTCTTTAGTTAAAGCTTTTTCGAGCGCACGAAGGCGATATTCGTAGGAAATGCTCGTTGCCGAAAGCGATTCCAGTTTTACATCAAAATTCTTCTGGCACTGAAGCAACAATGTTACATCGTGCTGTAACAGGTCAAGCTGTCTCTGCAAATTAACCCAGCTACCCAAAATCAAAGACGCTAAAAAAACCAACTGAACCAATACAGATACATTTATCTGCCGATTAAACTGCCAGCTTCGTGACTTCTCAAATTTAGTATCATTCATCTTTCTATTGGCTTCCACTCGTTCCTCTATATTTCTCATTACTTCCGGAAGGATCTGTCCTAATGGTACAGGTTCAGAAATACTTTTCTCATCTTTTGTCTCCCGTCTGCCATCTTCCATTTCACGGCTCTGCATAGAAAACGTTCTTATCACCGACCCTAAGCATTACCGCATATTTCCCCGCAGGCAGCGATCCTTCCTGAAGAAAGGACTCAGCAAGATTGACCGCCTGCATCTGCTGGCCGATTTCGACCGGCAACGATCCGGCATCACCTATCTCTACAGCAATGACGTTATATACATTGTAGGAACTTTGGCTCTTCACTTTAATCGCCCAACCAGACTCTCTGGCGCCGGGTGAGGTAACAATAGATAATTCCCGTTCAGCCTGAGTGCCTTCTCTGGCTAACCTTTCCAATAGCTCTCGGCTGCCTGTGTTCTCTTGCTCATTACTCATAACTGTGGTATCCTCTTACGGACGATTTTCAAATTTGTACACTGATTTACAAAATCCATCTGTACCCGCTCTATCCAGCTTGTACTCCGATTATCACTCTTACAAGCCAGCAGGTCTCTGCTCTCAGGGCTGGAAGTCACCTTGTCACCAACTCTATAATCAAAGATCAGGTGCGGTGTCTGAACAGATATTATCTCGATGACCTCAGAGCCAACCTGTGCTCTGTTCCGCACGAATTCATACAAAGCTGCAGAGTCATCCACTTCATCCGGAACACCCAGCGTATCATCGTAGGCATTTGCAAAGATACTATGGCCTGATACCTTGCGATATTTGAATTGACGAGGTAGTGTGATTATATGTTCAACTACAGGAGATGTTGAGCCAACAGGGCCATCCGCTACTACACAATTCAATCTCTCATCACTGACTACTGATGCAGTTATCCTGAACTTCAAAACGCCCTTCAGTGCTGCTATCCAGGTGTTAACATCAAGCCGGTCGCTGCTAAGCCAAATTCCACATTCATCGAGCAGGTTATTGAAAGCATAAAGGTACTGCCACCAATGCAGACCGTTATCGAACGACACCTGCAAATAATAGCCCAGTGACTTGCCCTGCTTGTCAGTGGCCAGGGCCGGCCAAAAGCGCCTGCGACGACATGCAAAATTTCCGCCCCCGAAAACCTTTGTAAAGTCATACGCACTGCCCTGGTTGTATGGAGCGCCGCTATAATCACCTGCTTCATTGAGACACCACTTACGATATACATCCTTAACCTGGTGAAAATCAGAATTCGTCGAAGGAGAAAACTTATCATAGTCGGTATCCTCATCAGCAGTATCCCAGGCATTCACCAGCTCAAAGGTCCCTTCATAAACTTTAAAATCACCTTGGCCTACATACTTATGTGTCACCGGCCAAAAATTTTTCCTGCTGCTCATAGTTACGATATTTGTCTTCGATATACTAAACTGTTCACCGGTACGCTGACAATTTAACTCGAC
Source organism: Phycisphaerae bacterium (assembly GCA_011776225.1). Classification (GTDB taxonomy): domain Bacteria; phylum Planctomycetota; class Phycisphaerae; order Sedimentisphaerales; family Anaerobacaceae; genus CS2-K091. Next base: position 27,983 of record JAABXR010000066.1, on the reverse strand, counting down.
TGCTCTGCCGGCACTATCCTTATAAAACACAATCGCCTGTCCGGGGCCGGTCGGTACAAGCCCGGGAACAAATTTAAATCTTAAGCCAATCCTTCCACAGCAACGATGCAAAGCCTCTGTCAGATTCAATCCGGTCACATCAAGGTCGCGAACTGTTTGGTTCTCGGCCAGTTCCTTAAGTATCTCGATACCTGGCGTCTGCAATTGGCCGCCCGGCAAATATTCACATAGAAGGTAATCAATCACTTCCGCGTAGCTCCAAAGCCTGCCTTGCGATGGCTCTGCACAAAAGGTTGTATAACTCTTGCCGTCAAGTTGTATCGGCTCCGGTTCGGCATTGGCCTTGCCATCAGGATTAAATGCGGTTTCAACGCCAGCCAAAAATAAACTCGTGCCGTCTGAGTTACCCACCCGCTGGCCGTAAACGGTTATGCGTTTCAGTTTCGCGCTAAAATCCTTAGCTAAAATTTCAGCCCTCTCACCGTTGCGAACTATCTTTGTATCGATGCCTTCTATTTCACCAACAAAGAGAGGAAGAGCAAAAGCCGCTGCTCCCGGCGGAATACCATTATAAATTTGCCGAATGTAAACTCGTCCTCCAGTAGCAAGTATATCCTCAATATTTTCCACAGCGACCAAGTCGGCGTTAGCATACGCTGCAGGATTGTAAACCAGCCTGGCCCAGCCAAATTCCGGCCAACCGGAACGCACAATCTCCACTGGCTCAAGAAAAGGGCACAACTTGCCGTCTACAAAAATCGACATAGAAGACGCTGGAAGCACCATTTGCATTTGAGCCGATTGGAAAAAGTCAATCCTGTTAGACATACATAATCTCTCGCTTTTTGTGACTTTCAACTGTCCGATAGTAATCCAAGTCACCAAATTAAAACCATAGTTTCATTCATGTCTCTCATTAAACCGATCGGGCGTTAAGAATGTTGATAACACCGGGACTCGTGGTGTCAAGATAGACCTCCATTGGGGATAATGAAGTGTTTTCTGTCCCATCGGCACCTACCGCTCTTATAGCAAACAAATATTTGCCTTCGCCAAGCATGTCACTTAGGTGAGTGTAAAATTTCCGACCGCAATAGCTAATCGTGGCTATCGGATCTTCATAATCTATTTGTCCTGTACCAGCATCGTAATAAACCTTAAAACACACAGGTGGTGACTGCTGTTCGATGGGGCAATAATACCAGACAAGCAATATTTTATCGCCGTCAACCTGCTCGGCTCTTATCTCGAATACATTGTTGGGCAGCGGCTCCGCCAATTCTCCATTGGAATCTATTGAAACTTTGACCGCGGCAGATAAAGTATGCTCTTCACGACCGCATTCATTCACCCGACGAACAACGTAAAAATAAATAGAATCATTATCGTGTGAAACATAGGTTGGCGGCGAAATTTCAGATGCCGTTGCCTCAGACACGGCCAGTATATTAAAAAAGTCTATCAGGTCCATGCTGGTACCACGATAAAGCATAGAACAACCCGCAACACGAGGCCAAAAATCCCCACCAGTTAAGCTCATCCCAAACTTGACACCATTTTGTGACTCACCTTCGTATAAACTATCAAAAAACTTAGCATCCATTGTCAAGCAATCCCAGGTTCACGGTCCAGCGCGTTTTCACTGTCGGTAATGTTCAACTCCAGAATCGTATTGCCGGAAGAATCCTTGATTTCCATATCACCCGTGTTCTTGTTCTGACTCATTTTATTTACCAGTCGCATCAGAGCATAAAAATCCAGCCGAACTTCGATAGGTATATATCGCTCAGCATTAGCCAAGTTGTTATTTCCATTTTTGTCGGCGTCTACAACCCCAACAAGGTCGCCTGAATCAAACGGTACCGTTCCATACGCAACGCTAAATTTGTACCAGCCTCCACCAATCTCGCTCACTGCCGGAGCACTACTGGACTTGTCGGTACCTGACAATGTCTTCAAGCTTTCAAAATCCATTTGGGCCGCTGAGCCAGTCAGTGGCTCTCCGTCATTGGAAACATAAAAAGGTATTTCGATCGCCGTATTTGCCATTGTTTAACTCCTATTTCATGATTTGCAGTCTGCCAAGATTCGTCGCTTTTGACCGCCTTGGGAACTGGTATTTCTGTAAAATAGCTCCCATCTCAGTTTCATTTTCAGCTATATCAGGTTTACCTCCCCGCAATACATTTGGATTCCGAGGTCTGAAATCACCATTATCCGCATCTACGAATTGTGGACTCTGTTCAATACTATGCTCCGGCAAACCAGTACCACCCCAACGGTCTGAAGCCACCGGTGCTCCACCAATCGCCCAGGCACAGCTATAGTCGCTGTAGATAATAGAACCTTTTGTCCGCTTGATGATCTTGCCTGTTGAGGAAGTATGCAAAACGAATATGTTGTTGTATTGAATCAGCTTGGCCCCGTCATCGTTTAGTTCTACGCACCGATCGATATTATAAAATGTGCTATTTTTAACAAGAATAAGAGTTGTGGGATAACTGCCAATGATCCCGGCACTGTAACCAGCTGTTTTACGTAGTATACAACCGTCGAGTATAAACTGACCACTACAATAAGCATTTATAAGATGGGTCGTTGTAATGCCGACAAATTCAACTTTCTTTGCGGTGACATATCGAGCCTGATAAATATAAACCGCCCAACTCTCCGAAGAGCTGTAGCATCCCCCTTTTATATATATCATGTAGGCATTCCAATTGCCGGCATATATCCCATGCTTGCAGCCGGATGATTTACAATAAATAAATGAGAATCCTTTAGATGCTACATTAGCCTCAATTGAAAATCCGTTATAATTAGTACCGGCATCCTTAGCATAGATGTGCCTAAACTCTATGTTACTTACATTGTTGATATAAAACACGTGACAGGATTGGCCATTCCCATCGAACGCAATGTATGAGTCGTCGGCAAGCTCTACACCATCACCGTCAATGCCTACTATGCGTTTCCATATACCCGCATCGCCATTTCCCCCTCCAGCATCAACATCTATCTGGTCTCCTGTTCCTGAAAATGTCTTAGGCTTGTTTGTGAGGATATTAACACTTTTGTAGGAGCCCTGGTCTGCTGCTGTATTATCCAAAGAATTCTGTAATGTGCTGAAAGCTCCTCCGACTTTCACATCACAACTATCATTCACAGTATAAGGGCATTCAATCTCAATGGTATTAGCAGTCAATTGAGCTGCGTTTACCCTGTATCGACCATCCGAATAAGTATCAGAAAAATTTACATTAGCAATAAGTCCTGCGATCACGTTGGTGAAAGCACCTGTTTTCGTAATTAAAAGTTTGCCGGCAGAACTTTGCGTAACAGTACAAGCCGTTGCAGAACCGTTCCATGCGGACGGTGCGGAAACCGGCTCCCCATTTGTCCCCATCACATCCGAAAGAGACAAACTTGGAGCTTTCAAATCACCCCATACATCTTTGGTACACCCGCCGCCGGCATTGGCATCACCGGCCTTTGTGCCTCTTCCACCGACAAAAATAACAGATTCATTAGTCGACCAAATCATTCCCATTTCACGGTTTACCTTTCAGCCATAGTTTTATAAATGGTTTGCTTCCTTCTCTGTCGCTCTCGGCCACCCAACCCGGAAAGTTTGTATCAAGATAAATCTTGAATTGATCCTGCAGGGCCTGCAGTTCACATTCATCATCCCGATTCTGTAACACCACAAAGATGCCTTCTTTCATATTCTCAAGAAAAGTGGTGCTCCCGGGTCTTTCGCCAAGCAAAGTCGTCACCTCAATAAAACTTAGTGATTGCACCTGCTCGACGGTGTAGTTTTCATCAAGGGCTATTAGCTTTAGCTTTTGGTATAGCGGATGATTCTTCATTTCTCTGCTCTTATACTTCCTCTGTCCAGGTTCCATTCTTGGTAACAGTCGTCCAATCGCCGTTCGAGTCCGCAACAAGTGTTAAACACTCACCAACCGCATCTGCTGCCTTGTATTTGCCGGATGTCTGACCACTGTCGTCCCTAATGGCCGCAGCGGCAGGGTCAACCCGAAGTTCCTGCGTCGCTTGGACTGCGAAGGTGAATATCGTACCCTCTGGAGCTGATGCCGGCAACGTAAGCGTAACCGTAGAAGTCGCACCAAGATTCGTGTGAACACTGCCGGATTCCTCCACTGTCAGTGTATCATCAGCAGTGTGTGCCTCAATCGTCTTTTTCACACCACCTGCCCCATACGGCATCACAAAATTATGACCCACACGACAATCGGTTATCGATCCGATGTCTCCACTCGACGTGCTTACTATCGCCAGGCGAATATGAGGCGTGGTAGTCATATCAGGGAAGCTGCTGTATTCATTGGTGACAAGACTACCCGCCGAATCCAGATGCACATATATACTTGCTTTATCATCTGCCAGTGTATTGCCCGATGAGCCATCATAGTTTACCAGCCCTGTGCCCAGCCAGAATTTGCCCTCTTTGACACCAATATCCAGTCCGCCCTCATCATAAACCCGTAAATCGTTAGCCCGTCGTACAGCAAGCAACAATCTATACAGTAATTTCCTAAACTGCAGATAATATGGAGATGTGCCTGTAGGAATATATTCAACACCGCTCTCACTGTCAGATTGTATGTTTAATAATTCATTATCAGATGGATACACTTCACTCATAATGCTCTCCTTGCTATCCTCTTACGAGACACCCAACACTAATTGATTCGTCTGTTTATCGAACGAAAATATGTTCATCTTCTCAGCAGGCCTTGCTGCTGATGTCAACATGACTTGGTCCGTCTCGATGCTGTCGCTTTCATTGCCCAATCCATCAGTGACCTTGACGGCAAATCTGTAAACACCGGTACCAATCACCGGGCTTGTCCACTCTAATGAATCAGCATCAAGACCAAACTGGCCTTGGCCAAATACGCCCCTTCCAAAACCTACGGCCGCCGCCGAGTCATAACCAAAATCACCTACAGCAAAACAGTTCATACCAAAACCTGCTTTATCCTGGCGGGCAGGCCAGATTCTTATCGGAGATTCGTTGAGCACCTTGTCATAGTCAATTTCGCCCGTACCATTATCAAAATAAACCTGAGCAATTGCACCAACCGGCAATCTCTGACCACGCAGCATACTTATCCTAACCCGGCCGCTCGGTCCCACTGGCGATCCAATCTCACTGCTAAAATCGATCCCTGCCTGCTCGGCCTCGACGGCAAAAACCTCAATCCGGACCGGTGACTCTAAAGAGGTGGGCATCTGAACAATCATTTGCCTTTGCTGACTGTCAATTGTCGCTCCTCCATATTGGCCGTTGACATATACCTGATAAAACTTATCTTCCCAGACCGACCGCCACTTTACCAAAACTGTCCGTGGACTACCAACGGACTCACCATCAGCCCAAATGCCACAGGGCAACTCGAATGCCCTTACGTTTCCTATTCCGCTACCGATAAGCGCCATTATTGCCTCACCTTTAACTGCGTATAAACAATCTCATAATCGATCGCTACACCACCGCCGCCCGCTCGCTCTTTGCTCACCTTGAAAACGTCCATCCGCAAATCGTTAAACTCTTCACCTCCGTCTGTGATTAGCGTATGTGTATTTCCATCTATAAAAGCCGAAATCTCGCTGATCCTCTCGTTCATTTGCGCTCGGCTTTTCGCCCGTAGCACACCCCTCTGCTTTATCTCCTTGCCACGTCCGCCTAAATCAATACTGAGTATACCATCCAGTCCTGGCATCGCTCTCTCTATCGAATCGCGGCTAATACTGCCCATTTCAATCTCCAACTGCTGACTGCCAAACAAACTCTGCCCGTCCAAAGCGACGCTCATTTGCTTTCCTTTCGATCACTAATCCCGGACCAACCTTACAAACGCTCCCACTCTGGTGACATCAGACACTTGATCTGAGCCAACGTCAATATTGAGCCGACACCTCTCTTTTGCCCTCTCGAAAAGTTTCTGATAGTGAAAACTCTTCTTCCAGAAATTCTCATCTTCGGCCTTACTGGCTAACATCGCATATACATTTGAGATGACCCCAAAGACCGATACCCTTCTCAATACATCTGTATCCAGAACATCACCGGCCTCATAGATGCTTGCAGGATTGCCCGGCTTAATACCAAAGTGCTCTGTCAAACGAAAGCCAATTTCTCCGGCCTGTGGTAAGAACGTGCTGATGCGGTAGGAAATACCCGTAGCAGACGGTGGTGCTATTGCAGCATCAGCTGAATCTGACCTTATCACCGAAACGCTAAGTTGTGTCGCCGAATCCAAAGACACAATCTCATACGCTCCATCCAGTGTACCATCTCCAGTATGCATATATATAACTCCGCCAGCTGAGACCTGCGCACCTACAAAATCTGCCCCACTTGCGGTAAATGTCGTCCCGCTAAGCGTCCCGCCTGTCCCTGCCGCCGATACCTGCCCTGAGAGGTGTAGTTCTCCGAACAGCACCGGCTCGTACTTCAAAATGTCCACATCGCTTGAAAAACTAACCATGCTCTTTAGCCCCTTTCTCATGTAACCGGGCCGGTTAGGTGCCCGAAGAATTGTTTCTCCTCCGGGCACCCACAATGGACGCTCTGAAATGCCAGGATTGCGTCCGATGTAGACCCATACCGTTTAGCTGACATTTAGATCGCGAATAAGTCCGTGCGCCATCTCGTTCTTGAACTCCAGGGTATATTCGCCAATCAACTCGCCGCACTCATAGTCACCGCTGCTCGCCAATGGTTTGAAATGAAAATTCCGTCCCGCCAAAGGCAACACGCTAAGCCTCGATGAATCCAGGAACAAAACCCCGTCCTGCGGTATCCATCTTGAAGTAACAATTCTGCAGACGCCAAAATCGCTCTCGTAAACACTAACCATATTAGTGAAAATCGTATCGTTCGCCGCATAGGTTCGACTGCCGGCACAGAACTCATTTATCTTTCGCTTCTGAAAACCACCCACTACAATTAAGTCCACATTCCCGTTGCTATTCTCCCATATCTTCCTGAGCACGTAATTGACCTTGGCTTCATCAAGGCCGGTACCGCTTGGAAAACCGCTATCGCCTGTATGAAAAACATTCGTTGAAATGTGCTGAATAATCCCATTCACCGACCTCCTTACCGAGCTGCTGCCTTCAGGATTGCCGGTCGGCTGTCCACCGTTGATAACCGTATTTTCCAGATCGCGAATCAACTCACGCAACCGTTCCTGCTTCTGAAAATCCAACTCATCAGCCAGACCCAATTGGCTCGCAGCAATGTCGGTTCCGCTCACTTCAACTGCAGCGGTAAATATCTGGGTGTAATTCCCACATCTGACACGATTAGTAAACCTCACATCGGGCTTGTTGTCACCTTCAAGAGCTGCATTTCCCAGAATGTTAATCACCTGATTATCGGCCAAATCCTCCGACGTAGTACCCGCATAACCGCGAACCACAGTCAGCGTATCGCCGTTGATACCGGTGACAAGCATCAGTTCCTCCGATCCTTCTACCTGAATCTGGTCGCCCACACGGAACCTGCTGCCGTTGTCTACGTCAAAGTCCGTATCCGCAGCCGGATCAGTAAAGGTGCTGTCGTTGACCGCATCCCTGTTAGGCAATAGTTCATCTTCGAGCCATTCATGGTGTGTGCTCGTTGCCTCTCTCATCGGATCCCCCAAGGCATCCAGCAAGGGTGTTTCATATGGCGAGATTATCCCGATCAAATCCGATACGTCTTCGGCCAACTCCGGCAATGTTGTACCTGCTGAATAAGTTGCTTTTCCTGTAAAAGCCATTTAATGCTCTCCTTTCCTTTCGTTTACAACCAGCTTAGTAGCTGCTTATTCTATCCAATCAAATAAAATTCCTTCGCATTTTCAGATACTCCTGTAAATCTGTTCGGCTGCCGGTCGTTGCCGCCTTCTTTGCAGCTCTCTCAAGAACTGTATGGCTGCCTTCCGTTCGCTCCTTAGCCCCCGCAGTCTTTGTCGCCGTCACAGCCCTGCCGACACCTGCAAACAGATATTGTTTTTCCTTTTTCAACTGCCTTATAACATTATCAATATCCGCTTCGGCTTCTCCTTCCACTCTGGCCCTGGCAATCAACACAGCTGTCTCCAGATCCACAGCCCCGGCAGCAGCTAATTCACGCACAAGTTTCTGTTCGACTTGGATGCTTTTTAGCTGTTCAGCCGTCTTTTCGACCTCTGCTTTTGCCTCGGCTAATTGCTCAGCCAGAGATTCGATTTTTTTCTCGGCACTCTGTGCCCTCTTCCGATAACGGATGGATTCGGACACCGGAACAAATTTCAAGTTGTCATCGTCTCCGTGCCCTGCTGTGTCTGCTGACACAATATCCTGCGCCTCACTTGAAATCATAAGACCTCCTGATTAGAGTTTCCTCTCTCATTCGTGGTATCGTAACCTAATTCTCTGAGCACCTGCTCAGTGGGAACGCCTAATTCTTTTTTGATTTGCGCCTCTTTTAGTTTCTCCGTCATATTCTCGGGTAGTGGACTGGGGAAAATAATATCGATCTCTCTGTCCGCCTTGCTGGTTTTGTAGATGTTGGCCCTGTCGAGCATTGCCAGAATCATCTGTGCAATTTTTTTCAGACCTTCGGTATAAGTAAATCTCTTTCGTTCATTCTTCGAGAGCATCCCCATGAACGTCAGTCTTAGGGCCACCGCACTGGTAAGATTGCCAAGTTTATTCTTCAAAACACCGGCCACCACCGGCGAGACCCCACTCGCCTTATCCATCGCCTCTCTAATCTCGGCAATATGCAAATCCTCGCTCGGCGTAGCTGCGTCTCCCCCGAATTCTTCAATAGCCGCCTCCGGATTGTCGGTGTACCACATCCTGCCCGGCGACACCGGTCTGTCCTCAAAGCCCTCTATCCCCTTGCCAAGATACATCTTAAACGACTGGAACGTAATCCTGCTCGCCCTGTCACTCAATCTGGTATTAAGCTCATCCTGAAGTGGTATCAGTGACTCGACATCGCTTAGGCCCTCATAGTAGTACGGTTGAGCAATATTTTGGATATGCACTACCGGCAAAAATCTCCAAGGCAATCTGCTTTCTGCAACAAGCTGTTTATCCTCATACCTCTGCCAGGCTAAGGCCGAAGTTATCTCCGTCACCGCAACCACTTGCCGGCTATCGCTTCCCCTTCTGCTCGGTGAAAGCAGTTTCGCGAGAAAGTTGTTTTTCCTGCTCAGGGCGTTTCGCTTCTGGTAAAAGTGCTGCACGTAATATCTGATTTTTTTATAGTCGTTCTCTTCCAGAACAGGCAGTGCTCTCGGTGCTTCAATCAGTTCCAGGTCGATTGTCCGTGCCAATTGCAGCACATCTGTAAATGAAGGAGGTTGGGAGGAGGAGGAAATGCTTTCTAAGATCTCGTCGCTGGGCCTGACGAGACAATCGACGAAACCATAAACACTTCCGAGCACCGCCATATCCTGAAAAAATCCGACAGCGCCGTTAGCCTCAAAAACCGCCTTCAATATGCACTCTATTTTCGCTCGTTTTTGGCTAATCGGCGATTTGGATACAAAAGTAACTGGTTTTCCGAACAAAAAATCGACCGCCGCGTTGATTCGCCATGCGATATCATTTTCAATCACCACTTCTTTTCGCTGTACTTCGCGTACTCGCCGCCCACCGAAAACGCCTGTGCTCGCCGACTGTACGAATCCGGTTATCCTGGGAGGCAGCCCATACTCCTGCGCCTGTGCATAGCACCGCCCGTTCATTGGTTCACTACGGCCGCCTGCACTGATTACATCCTGCATGTTGTTTGCGTAATATTCCCAAAGCTTCGAAAAGTGTGTTCGAATATCTATCGAGCGTTCATCAACGAGCCACTCGACGTAATCGGCCCCGAACTGTTCATCCTCAAAGATACTAAGGTCAAATCCCATAACTAAATCCCATCAATTCACAACTTGCCAAAAAGCAACGTCTCTCTATAAATGCACGAATGTGCGCTTTTGATACGAAAATTGGAGTGTTTTTTGATAGCCGGTTCTTTCTAAACCTATGTGGAATAAGGAGTAAAAATTTTTTTATTTTTTCCCGTTTTTCCCTTTAGGTATGTGCGCCTTTGATTGATTTTTTGCAAAATTCTTACCCATTTTAACACGCAAAATGACTCTCTCAAGGATCCTATATCTGCTTTTGATCAAAACTCGGGCGTCTCCCTTACATAATGGGATTGATGTTAAATACTATAAACAGAGGTTAAATATACTCCTAAACTGATTGCCCTCGATAGTGCTGGCTGCCTATTTTATTCAACGAAGATGATTCGAATAATTTTTTCCGCACAAATAGTCTCGACAAGTATAAAAAACATAAAATCTGAGCAATAAAGGGGATTTGAACTAATGATTAAGCGCTATTATGCACACATCGCCATCTATATAATGTTAGGGGTGACGGTGTACACCTGCACGGCAGATGCTAAACTTCCCACACTCGCCGTGTCGAACAGCTTCGGTGTCAACACACATTGCAGAGGCCAACCGCGGGACCTGGTTTCAATCGCTGATACAGGATTTAAGTTCATCAAAATGGACCAGACATGGGAATCTGTGGAGAGAGAAAAAGGGGTTTACGATTTTGAGAAAGCCGGTTATTACGACCTGACAATAAGGATGCTCAAAACAAGGTGTACGCATCCTGTATATCTCGATTATAGCAATCGACTTTATGAGTCAGACAGGTCCGTCCGTACTCAGCAGGAATGTAGGGCGTTCGCCGCCTTCGCCGACTCCGCAAGCTAATGAAACTCTACACACCCGATCGCAAACATATCCCAATAATCTCCGGCGAATGGGGTTACTTAAACATCAATTGGGATAAAGACCCGCCTTTCCAACGAGCAGCAGGCTCAATACCTTGCTAGGTAGTTTTTAGTCAATTCATACCAGAAAATCCCCGTCAGCTTCTGTTATGACTGGAAAACCGACGGCACAAATCCAAGCGAAAGAGAGCACCGTTTTGGAACCGTAATGCACGATCCAAAACCCAAGCCTGCCTACATTGCAACAGAGACTTTATCCTCCGCCCTGAATGGATTCTTTATTGACAAAAGACTCGACTTGGGCAACGAAGAAGACTTCGCTTTCAAGCTGACTAAAGAAAAAGCTAAGGCGATAGCAATTTGGACAACAGGTAAAGAACATAAGATAGCTTTATCATTTGAAGCAGGTCAACTCAGGATCATCCACTTTCTGGGTAATGAAGAAAAAAGGGCGTCTTCTGTCATTAAAAATGGTGTTCACGAGCTGACTATCTCGCAAAATCTGCAATATCTGCTCATAAAAGGTGAATAGCTAATCCCACTTTGTCTAACTTGGCAAGTTAAACATAATCAGCCAATTTCTTCTCTCTGCAGGAGTTCAATAATCTCAGCTCTCGTAGGCAGAGTTTCTATCGAGCCGAATTTCGTACAGGCCAAAGCGCCCGCCGCAGAAGCGAATTTAACCGCTCCTCTCACATCGTCCTTGACGGCACAATAAGCAGCCAACGCCCCGGCAAAAGCGTCCCCTCTGCATGTCTGATCAACAAGCTCCACCTCAAAAGCCGGTATGTGGTCAGCGCTACTCCTATCGACAACCATACAGCCGCGCTTACCCATGGTGATGACAGCATACTTGACCCCACGGGCAACTAAATCGCTGCCAATCAGCTTGGCTGTTCGGATACCGGCATCGGATTGATCGGTGATATCAGCTGCCTCGTAAAGATTTGGGATAAGGATATCGGCTGAGAAATAGTCAATCGGCAAGTCACCGCTTGTCTGGTTCGTTTGCTCAATGGGCCTCGCAGGATTGAGAATTATCTTCGTGTTGTGCAGCTTGGCACAGCGAATCGCCGTCACAATCGCTCTATGAGGTAACCTGCCATGAACTAAACAAACATCGGCCTCTGAAATAATCTTTTCAGCTTCGTCGATTTCCTTTGAACGTAAGGCACTGTTAGCACCTGTGTACACACAACTGGCGTTCTCTCCTTCGGAATTTACCAGCGTTACAATGATGCCCGTGTTCTTGGCTTCAGCACTATAAACGTAGTTGGTATTGACATTAAACTCTGTCAGAGTCTCTTTGGCCATCTGGGCAAAAGCATCACCGCCGACCTTGCTGATTAGGTAGACCGCACAACCGCACAAGGCCGCTTCCATGGCTTGGTTGGGCCCTGGGCCGGTCGTCGTATATGAGAGGGCAGAGCCGTCGACGCTTCGTCCTGGTGCCGGGACTTGGTGGCATTTTATTGCCATATCGACATACGTGCCACCAACCACAACTATTTGAGGAATCCTTTCTGGCATCTTTACTCAAACATTCCTTTCATAGATTAAGTATAGCCCGCCAGAAGCTAAATGCAATATTTTTTCTACGACAAATTCTACGCGATTTCTTTGTGTCCATGGACTAAAATGGTATGCTTAATCGGCTGTTTCTGCTTAATCATGCGTATCGGATATCCGAAACTTGAACTTTTTTTGTGTGAACTAATACTTAGGTGATAAAGAGGAACTATTATCAGTATTATTAACCGTGGTTAAATTGTTACATTACTTGTGGAGCAGACCCTAAGGGATTATACAGTAATGAGTTAGGAGAAACACAGAATTGTATTTCCACGTGGTAAATTGGTTGGATAGTTTTAAGTGCCGTCGGTCGGAATAGATTGGTAAAACAATGTGACGGTTCTGTATTCGGATGTTGAGGAAAACAACATGTTTGTTCACGGAGTTGTCACACGGGCGAACAAAACAATGAGGATTTAGTTCTTGATTTTCCTGTATTAATGGGTAAGCTGTCTACAATTATGGTCGTCTACAGGAAGGTGATATTAGGTAGGTGGGCAGTTATTGAAAGGTACCGCTGGGTTCGTCAGTGTTGTATTAGTTGATAATACCGCATAGATTATTTGCCTTGTAGGCATCGCGCGGGCCTTTACGGGTAGGTAGTTGTAGGCGTGAAACAGCTGAACCGATAGTACTAAGAATCGGCGCGGTGGAAACGCAGGCTTTTGATGGAAAAAAGGACGTCAGGTAAAAAAGTGGAGATATAAAGAATGAAAGAATCGACTGCGAAGCTCTTTGTCGGCCTTGATGTTGGCAGCAGTTCTGTACATTATGTGGTTATTGGTGAAGACAAGAAAATAAAATACTCGCCCAAACCGATAATGCACTTTGCCGATCCAATTGGAGCAATAAAAGAGGCATGGGCGGACATAACGCAGAGATTCAGCGAAGACGGGATAAAAAACATATCGTTTACCGGCAGTAATGCTAAGTCTTTCCCAGGCGTTATGAAGGATCTGCCTTATGAATATGATAGTGTGACTGTTCCGAAAGGAGCAGGATTAGTTAGCCCGGAGGCACAATTTATATTCCACATAGGCGCAAAAGACGCATACTTTTTTAATGTGAAGAAGATAAACCACAAAAAGGTTATTCAGGAATGGAGAACTGGAACTAAATGTGGAGGTGGCTCCGGGATATTAATAGAGAAACAATGCAGAAGGTTGTTTGAAGGAGAAATTCCAAGCCCCGAACCTGAAGTAATCCATGTAGTAAAGGATCAGGTCGAAGGGCAAAATCCCAAAATAAAAAATAGACATAAAATACAGGAGAGGCTGGAAAAAATCTTCTCTGCCGCGGAGAAAGAGGCCGAAAGCTCAAGAGAACCGAGCGAGTTCTTGGCCAGGTGCGGTGTTGTTATTCAGTCTGATTTAATTCACAAGCAGAACGAAGGTGCAAAAAGAGAGGATAATTTGGCGGGGCTTTTCAAAACAGTGGCAAGGAATTACAAAATCGACGTCCTTGGAACAAGAGATTTTCGTCATCATAAATCTAAAACCGCGATAGCCACTGGATGTGTTTTCAGCAACGATCTTATCAGAAGAAACTTGGAGGAATCACTTGGTATTGCTATAAATCGGCCCCAGCATTATCATAATATCGCCGCAATAGGGGCAGCGCTGAAGGGAATGGAAGAAAACGACAGTTTTACTTTTGATCTCGAGGAGCTTGGAAAAGTTGCCGAGCATAGTCGGGGAAAAAGACAATTTGCCTTACCTCTATCTGATTGTCTTAATAAGGTAAACCATCAATCGAGAGATGTAGCGGAAGAGATAGAAAAGGGAACGGAAGTAGTACTGGGAATAGACGGTGGAAGCACTACAACAAAGGGGGCTTTAGTCGATTTAAAGGGTCAACTTCATGACAAAATCTACATCAAAACTCATGGCAATCCGGAAGAGTCGTTAAAACGCGTTATTAAATACTTAAGCAGACACAAGGAAAACGTGATTGTTAGGGGAGTTGGCGCTACTGGTTCTGCGAGGAAGCTGTATCAGAAGATTTTAATTAGCAAGAAAAAATCTGAAGAGATAACTAGGAAAGGGATGGAACTTGCAGATAGAATAACTGATGAAATTACATGTCATGCTCTTGGCGTTAAACACTATGATTCTGAGATAGATACTATTTTTGAAATAGGCGGCCAGGATATGAAATTCACCGCATCTTCCAACGGCGTGGTTAAAGAGGCGAAGATGAATTATAGTTGTCAGGCTGGTTCTGGCCAGACATTGGAAAACATGGCTGATATTATAGACTTGAATGTAGAAAATTCTTTACAGGAGTATGCCTTAAAGGCTGAGCGGATACCGGTAATTGATGCAACGTGCGGCGTTTTCATGGAAATGGATGAAAACAGGTTGATCGCTGAAGGTTTCAGTAAAGAGGAAATTGCTGCTGCGATAATAAGAGGAACGGCGGAGAGCTATTATTATAAATTTGTAGGCGGCTCGCAGCATGTCGGGAAGAAATGCTCTGCTCAGGGCGGACCGCCCTTAGGAAAGGCTTTTCTTGCTGCGCTTGCGCAAGTAACGGAGAAACAAATTGAGGCTTTTCCTCACAGAGAAATGTTCGGAGCGTGGGGCCAGGCATTGGATATCATTGAGAATATAAAACAAGTGGAGAAACAAAAGAAGAAGTGTGAGTCTGCCTTCAGAGGTTGGGGCTTAGTGGACATGTCTTTTGAGAAAGAGAAAATTTCCTGTCGAGAGCTGTTTGAAGAAAAATCTTGCGGCGTTAGGGACTGTCAACTGGAGATTTTTTCCATCGAGGACGACAGAATCATCACGGGCGGATTCTGTCCCAAAGGAGATTCTGAATCGGCAGGTAAACCAAAAACAAACTATGTGGAAAAGTATCACAGAATATATGAGAAACATTTCAAAAGACAGGGGAGCTTGTTAGAGGAAAACTTTTCTGTGGAAACAGGCAAAAAAATAATAAAAACTGTGGGCATTAAAAGAAGCACTGCGACGCTCGGTGAGAAAGGCATTTGGAGTGCCGCGTTATTCAAAAAGCTCGGTTTTCATCCTGTAGTATCACCTAAAAGCAACAAAGAGATAGCAAAAATAGGCGTTGACAACTCAAGAACAGACTTTTGTATAGCAAGAAAGTTGGTCACGGGACATGTGGCGATATTAAATGAAAACTCGAAGATAGACTACTTGTTTAATCCGAGTTTCATTGAGCTTAGAATGGATCACCCTCCTGATTTGAAGTATTGTATTTATACGGAATCGGAAGGTTATATCTTAAATGATGTTCTTTCTCTCGACGAAGATAAACAAATCAATCCTATTTTGCATTTTGGGGACGAAAATCTCCTTGTTCATTCTCTTCGTGAAGAGTTTAAGCGACTAAAACTCAGATTCTCGGATAGAGAGATTAGAGATGCACTGAGATATGCAGACAAAGCGGAGGAGGAATTCAAAAGCCAGCTATATCGAGAAGGCGATAAGTTTCTTAAAAGAATTGAAGAAGGTAATGAAAAGGCCTATGTGGGTATCGGGCGCGACTATGTTTTGTTAGACCCGGAAGCAAGCTCGAACTCGGGCGTCATGTTTTCACAAGTTAGGGGATTGCACTATATTCCACAGATTTTCTTGGAACATAGATTTGAACATATCCCTATTGATTGTGTGGCTGAAAACGAATTCTGGGTGCAGAGCGTCAAGATTCTGAAGGCTAACTTATATGTCGCTGGCCATCCAAATCTGTTCCCTATAAGGATGATGAATTTTGCCTGTGGGCCTGATAGTTTAAAAGTCTACCAGGAAGAACAGATTCAGGATACTGCGGGAAAACCCTTACTTACGTTACTAACTGATGCCCAGACCAATAATGCGCCCTTCATAACAAGAACCGAAGCCCACGAAAGAGTTGTAAACCAAACGAAAGCAGAAAAAGTAAGAATAGAGAGTTTAAGGCCAGGTAAATATTCCACGGACAATAATGACCAGAGAATCTGGCTTATACCTTACATGGGGGACGCCGCCCACGTTGCGGTCTCAGCACTCAGGCACTTTGGAATCGATGGCAAAGTCTTACCAACGAATACACAGAGAGGATATGAAATAGCCAGAAAACATATCCACACCGAAGTATGCCATCCCCTGAAAGGCGTTGTTGGAGATGCCCTTGGCTTTTTGAGTGAGCAGATTGAAAAGAAAGGCAGGAAATACGTAGAAGATAACTACCTCGTTATGCTGCCTACGACGAGCGGCCCCTGCAGATTTGGAAAATATGTGGAATCACTGCGAATATTTATGGACCGCGAAGGTCTGCAGAAAATCCCGATTGCGGGACCTTCCTCAGAAAACGACTATTTCGATATACCCGTAACCGATAAGGCGGGAGCATCGAACAAACTCAAGGTTCAGCAGGTTCTTTTCAAGGGGATTAACGCCTCAGATCTGTTGGAAGATATAACCCTGAGATATCGGCCCTATGCTGAAGATAAACAGGAAATTAATGACTTAAAAGAAAAAAGGCTCCACGTATTAGGTGAAGTTGTTGAAAATGGGGCGGTCACCGCGGATCTGATAGAGTGGGGCAAACAGACTATATCACGATTTAAACAGACAAAACTACGATATCAGGACAGATTCCCACTTGTTCTTTACATTGGCGAGATATATATGAGGCAGCACGATCCTTATACTAATTTCGTTATTCGGAAATTGGAGGAAAAACAACTGGAAATGGTTAGGGATCCTATCACCGATTGGCTGCTGTACGTAAATCAGATGAACCGAAGAAACTCGAGAAGAGATATAAAGCTGGCTGTTAAAAGCTGGGATTTGTCCGTGGCTTGGAACGAAACCAGAAAACTCTACAATTCGTTCCTAAAAGGAACGTACATGTCACGCATAGCTGACAAAATTGCTCAGCCGTTTCATGAAGTTCTCAAGGGCAGGCACTGCCTTCCTGAGCCCATGGAGATCATCGAAACTTTGGAAAAGAACCACAAGTTCCACGGCAATATTGAAGGCGAATCCCCATTAAGCACAGGAATTACCTATTACTTTATGAACGACTTGATAAAGCCTAAGGGCGATGCTTACATTTCGGGGATATTTCACGTCGGGCCCTTCACATGCATGCAAGAGGGAGTTGCAACGGCCAAAATAGAGGCAATGGCGAAAGAACTGAGAAAAAGCAAATCAGACTTGGTGTTTCCGATTATCCACGCTTTCTTTGGTGATTCGCCCAATCCGAACCTGGATGCAGAGATAGCAGTCTTCACCGAGCAGTGCTATCAGAAAAAAGGGATGTTGAAAGAAAAGTATGGTCGCCGGCTGAGCAACGATGCAAGGAACCATTCAACTTCGAAGAATTCGCCATGTCAAATTGTGGATGTCAAAAGTAAGAAACGGTTTCCCCATGCTTATGAGAAAGTGGATTAACTTGGCGGCGGTGGTCTTGATGTGCCTATGGCTAACCTTGGCTCATCAAACGCTCAGTCTTGCCTCGAATGGGCCATTGCGTGTCAGGAGGGTGTCTGTACCAAACAAGATTCCTAAGCGACTCAGACGCTCAGAGAGCTTCTTTGGTTTGCATTTTGACCTGCATGCAAGAGATACAGATGATCGCATAGGCGAGAATGTAACCCGAAAAATGGTCGAAAATATCATCGAGAAAGTCAAACCTGATTACATCCAGTGCGATTGTAAAGGCCACCCGGGCATATCAAGCTATCCAACGAAAGTGGGCAACCCGGCACCAGGATTTGTCAGGGACCCCTTAAGAATATGGCGGGATGTCACAGCTCGGAGAGGTGTTGCTTTGTATATGCACTACTCAGGCGTCTGGGATAGTGCCGCCGTGAAGCATAATCCCGAGTGGGCACGTGTTGACGAGAATGGAAACGTGGATTGGAGACTTACTTCGGTTTTTGCTCCTTATGTTGACAAATTGCTGATTCCACAACTAAAAGAGCTCCGTGACAATTATGATGTTGATGGAGTATGGGTTGACGGCGAATGTTGGGCCGTAGCGCACGACTATTCGAAAGCTACAAGCCAGGCGTTTCAAAAGAAAATAGGCATCAAAGAGCTACCTCGAAAAGCCACAGATCCCCGTTATTCTCAATTCACGGAGTTATGTCGCCAGGGTTTTCGCCGTTACTTCAAGCATTATGTAACTGAACTGCACAAGCACGACCTGGAATTTCAGATTTGCAGCAACTGGGCATACAGCTCTTTTATGCCCGAACCTGTGACGGTTGATGTTGATTTTCTCTCGGGCGACTTCAGCCCAAACGACGGCATCAATTCCGCTCGGTTTGAAGCACGCTGCCTAAGGGGCCAGGGAAAGCCTTGGGACCTTATGTCGTGGAGCTTCTATCGCACGCCGGATGCCACTCACAGCACTAAGTCCGCACTGCAATTGCAGCAGGAAGCAGCGGTGGTTTTGGCCTTGGGAGGAGGCTATCAGGCTTATTTTAAGCAGAAGAGAGATTGTTCCATTTACGACTGGCAGGTGAATATAATGAGCGAGCTGGCGAAGTTTTGCCGGGCCCGTCAGAAATATTGCCACCGTGCCGAACCGGTTCCGCAAATTGCCCTCATTTACTCAGGCAAAGCCATTTATAGAGGCAGTACTAAGCTTTTCGGGTCATGGGGAGACTTAACACTTCCTTTCAAAGGAGTTCTGAACGGTTTATTGAATTCACAGTATTCTGTTGAGGTGCTTATGGAACATCACCTTGCTGGTAGAATGCACGAATACCCCCTGATTATCCTGCCTGAGTGGGATTACCTGCCTGAGGATTTTAGAAGCGAACTCATTGCCTATGTGAAAAAAGGAGGCAATCTTCTGATAATAGGCCCAAAAGCTGCGGCTTTGTTTAAAGAGCACTTAGGCGTAACTTTTGAAGGTAAGCCCGAGGAAAAGAGCCAATGGCTTGAGTGCAATGGTCACTTAGCCGGCTTCAGAGCCTTAGTTCAATCAGCAAAGCCCGGCACGAAAGCTAAAATGTTTGGAAAACTTTTTTCTGCAAATGAAGTTAATGACGATTTTCAACCCGCCGCGTCCATTACCACATTCGGAAAAGGAAGAATCGCAGCCACATATTTCGATTTTGGATGGCGATACTACAACGCCGGAACTGCTGTTTTTAGGGATTTTTTGAATACTCTTGTTCGTCAATTGTTCCCCGCTCCGGTTGTAGAAATAGCTGGCTCGCATTACATCGATGTGACGGTGAATCGGATTGAGGGAAAGCTGGCGGTAAATCTTGTTAATACTTCTGGCCCGCATGCGGATAAAAATATTTACGTCTTTGATGACGTTCCCCAGGTTGGCCCCCTGAGGGTGAAAATTCGCAGCAATAAAAAGCCGCAAAAAGTAACTATCGAACCGGCAGGAAGGGCAATTGCGTACGAGTATGCCGATGGCAAGGTTGAATTCACGCTGCCATATCTTGAAATCCATGACTTAATAATTGTAGATTAGTCCTGTAATGTGGGGTCTGGATAAATATCTCCTCTTTGTTCGGTTCATTTCTGTATGCTGTATAAAGACAGACAGGTGCTCATTCCCTTAAGGGGTAAACACCGAAAGGTCATTTTCGGCTTAAAAATGCCAATTTGACAGCCCCCACAGACAGATGGCAGCCGCCGGAAATTCGATAACAGCTTTTTATGAACACTTTTCGCAGTTTGGCATTTTGGCACGTCATTTGCAAATTATTGGGATGGTTATGTGAATTAAAAATACTTCGTTTCAGGAAAAATAAAAGGAGGTGTTATTATGACACTGGTACATTTACACAGAGGACATAGAAACAGTTTGGCGAATCTTCACAATGAGATGGACGATTTGTTTGATAGCTTCTTCAGAGGGCTGGACAGGCCGTTTGTGGGGTATAAGGCCTGGCCTGTTATCGATATTGCCGAAGAGAAGGATGCGATTTTTGTGAAAGCGGAAGTCCCGGGCTGCAAAGCTGATGATATTGATATTTCCGTTCACGGTAATACCCTGACCATAAGCGGAGAGAAGAAGCAGGAAGAGGAAAAGAAGGAGAAAGGTTATTACCATATCGAGCGGTCCTTTGGCAGCTTCAGGCGCGACCTGAATCTGGGAACTGATATTGCTTCCGATAAGATAGAGGCAACGTGCAAAGACGGCGTCCTGACAATAAACCTGCCAAAAGCTGAAAAGGCCAAAGCTGTCAAGGTCAAGGTTAAAGGGTAAAAACTTTAAGCGTTTCGATTTAACAAAAGTGCCGCTTGGTAATCATCAACCAGGCGGCACACTTTTTTTCATTGGATCGGAAAGACTAATTCCAGTGCTATTAGGGCTGGTAGGGATTCAGTTTTGCGCTGGTATCAGGTTTGTGCCGCTTAGCGACAACAGCCAGAATGCCTTTAAATAACAGCCGTTGAGGATATAGCTGCACTCAAAGCACAATTCCTGGCCTTTGTGGTGAATATTTCTAACTCTGCATGATAAGCGGTTTTGTCAGCAAAAGTGTATAAAACAGTGTCAAAAACAGAGGATCAACACCACTTTTTTATACCTTTTTAGTTCATTACGATGGAAAATATGTCTTTTTCATGCTGTTAATTCCTTGGGGTTTTTATCGGCTCGTCCCATAAAAACATAAAGTTTTACTCATTTCTTTGCCGAATAAAATAGATAAGTAGTCAACTGTTTCTAGTACTGAAATGGGCATCTTTACGTTGAAATCCCATTTTGCAATATAGGTAAAGTGGCGACTTTTATGCAATTGCCGAAAGAGGAATGTTATGAGAACTATAGCGGTTGTGAATCAGAAAGGTGGTTGTGGCAAGACAACGGTATCAATAAACTTGGCGAGTGCGCTTGCTGAAACAGGACAGAAGACCTTGCTGGTTGATATGGACCCCCAGTCACATTGCGCAGTCGGTCTTGCTGTGCCCGAGGAGCAGATTGAACAAAGCATCTATGATGTGCTGATAAGCAAAAGCAGGAATGAGCCTATAAAACTGACAGAAATCCTGTGGCAGATTAGCGACAGGTTGGAACTGGCGCCGGCAAGCATAGACTTGTCTGCCTTCGAGCAGCAAATGACTGGAATTACTGAAAGCGAGAGTTGTTTGAAAAATATCCTCCTCGATATGAAAAGTGAATACGACTATACAATTATTGATTGTCCCCCGGCCGTCAGCCTGTTGACATTCAATGCTCTCAGGGCCGCTACTGATGTTATTGTTCCTGTCGAGACCGGTTATTTCGCACTGCATGGGCTTAGCAAACAGCTCGAGACCCTCAATATTCTCTGCGAACGATGTAGCCAGCAGGTGGATGTTAAGGTCTTGGCTAGTATGTATGATATAAGAACGAAGATGGCAAGAGAGGTTTTGGCGGAATTAAGGAAGCACTTCGCCGACAAGATGTTCGCAACAATCGTTAATTTCAATACTAAGATCAAGGAAGCGGCCAGTTTTGGCCAACCCATCAGTGAATATGATTCTGCAAGCAGGGGCCAGAGAGATTTTCGCTTGCTCGCTCAGGAAGTTATTGACTCTGAGGCAAGACAACAACGCCGGGAAATAGTCAGTTCCCTCACGGATCAGCTCGAATCCATGAGTGCCACGGCTGATGAATTGTTGCAGGTAGCCAAACCCGCCATCAAGATTGAAAAGACCCCGATGACTGAAAAACCGGAGACGGAAGATATCGATATCAAGCTTTCTGAATATTATGGCGTCAATCAGATCAATGATGCTGTAGTGTTCGTCACATTGTATCCACGCGCCGAGAGCGTCAACGTAGCGGGAGACTTTAATAATTGGCAGCCCGAGCAGACGCCTATGAAGAAAGTGGATGCCGGTGGCGTATGGAAAACGAAATTGAGTTTGCCTGCCGGTAAATATCACTACCGACTGGTTGTGGATGGCCAGTGGCAGCAGGACCCGTACAACGAGCTAACGGAGTTGAATCCATTCGGCGAATTTAACTCGGTCGTTGAGGTACAATAAGTACAATTTCAAGCACCACCGCCGGTAATACTTATTAAAATGGGGCTCACTGAGCGCGAGAAGGGAACGAATAATCCAAAAAAAATTTTTTTTATTCACCATTTTACTAGGCGGGATTATAATAAGAACCAACTAATAGACAACACTGGATGACATCTGTTTGCTTTGCAGGGCCGATGGCCGACTTATAGATCAAGTTAAATGGCTGGTCGAGAATGGAAGCTCGCAGCGCAGTGCGATGGATTGTAACATGTCTTGTCATTATGGCGGGAATTTCTTTTCCTGTTTTTGCTGGCCCTGTTTTTACTTACGGCGGCGACTTCGACCTGCCGATTCCCAAACTGGACACAAGCGATCCGGACATCAGCAAAGGTTGGATGGAAGATGCAGTCATAGAAATCACCGACCATTTCACTGTATCCGACCTTGATGTAAGGATCAGTGTTACACACACGAGTGCATTCGATCTACAAATTTTCCTGCAAGGCCCTGTCGGAACCAGAATTTGTTTGAATATGTACACCTTTCATGAGTTTTTTGAGGGAGCAAATTATACGCAAACAGTATTTGATGATGAAGCCGAACTGTCTATCAAAGATACCCTGTCCCCTTTTACCGGCTCCTTCAGACCTCTTGAGCCGTATAAGCTTTCTGATTTTGACGGAGAGAAAACTTATGGTATTTGGCGGCTACAGATTTACGATGCGTGGGAGTGGGACACCGGAAACTTAGATAGTTTCGAGCTTGTCATTACGACCCCCGAATCCGCCACGGTGATTTTCTTAATACTCGGCGCAGGTTTGGTAAAGCGATTCAATACTCGACGATATCGGTAGCTTTACTGCAAAGCTGAATCCTTTTCTATCACCTTTTGTTCCTGAGATTTCTTGAAGTCTTCCAGTTGTTTAGCTAAGGTTGCGTCGGACAATGCAAGGATTTGCACAGCGAAGATGGCCGCGTTTTTGGCTCCTGCCTTACCCGTTGCCATAGCTGCCACTGGCACGCCCGGCGGCATTTGTACCGTACTTAGTAGTGCATCCATCCCCCCTAATCCGCCTGTTGCGACTAAAGGTACCCCGATAACCGGAAGTGTAGTTCGCCCCGCTAAAGAACCTGCAAGATGAGCGGCCATACCCGCAGCGGCGATTATCGACTTTATCCCGTTTTCCGCGGCGTTATCTGCGAATTCTGCTGCTATCTGAGGCGTGCGGTGGGCTGATATTATTCGCACGACTGGCTCAATACCAAATTTGGAAAGCATTTCGATGCAGCTTTGCATCACCGCCATATCGCTGTCAGAGCCCATCACTACAGCTACGGAACTCTTTTTTTCAGATGTCATTTGTTTTTTCCCTCTAAAAGGTTACAATATTCTAAGATCTTGATTTACACCGTAATAATATCGAGCTGTTAATGGAAATGCAAACAAGAAAACCCATTGTTGCTGGTCAGTTTTATCCCGCTCAGCATAATGCGTGTGTCGACGAAATCACCGAGTGCCTTGAGGCAAGAACAATCAATGACACATTGCCCGAAACAATAGTAGCTGGTATTGTCCCGCACGCTGGTTGGGTATTCAGCGGTAGTCTGGCTGCTATGGTCTTCTCTGCCATAAAACAGCAACATGATAACGTTCATACGTTCGTAATATTTGGAGCCGCCCATGGATATTATGGCAGTTCGCCGGCTGTTTATGATGCCGGTTGCTGGATAACGCCGCTCGGCGAAGTCGCAATTGATGAAAAATTGGCCGATGCCGTTTTGGAAAGTACCGAGGCCGTTAAGGACTCTACCGCCCACAGAACTGAGCATAGTATCGAGGTCCAGGTTCCGTTTATACAGCATCTTTTTGCTGACGCAAAGATATTGCCCATCTTGGTCCCGCCAACTGAACTCGCCGTTGCATTGGGTACTAGTATTGGTGATATAATCAGCCGGGGCGAGAACGAAAAAATAGTCTGCATCGGCTCGACAGATTTGACGCATTATGGTCCGCGATATGGCTTTACCCCGATGGGAGCGGGCACGGAGGCTCTAAAGTGGGCCGGCGATATCAACGATAAAGAGTTTATTGATTTGGCTTTGATGCTTGAGCCGAAGAGAATGCTCGAAAGCGCCGCAGAGAATTATAACGCTTGTGGAGCCGGCGCAGCGGCTGCGACTGTCTCTGCAGCAAAGAAACTCGGAAGGACTCAGGCTTTGCTGCTTGCACACACTAACAGCAACGAAGTAATGCTCCAAAAGATGGGTACCACAAGCACCGATAGCGTCGGCTATGCGGCAATAATCTTCTGATTTCTATCAGATATCCCCTTTACGCCATTTAGCGGATAGTTCCTCAATCAAACCAGCGGGCATGGGACCGTCATGTACGACAAGGCGATAACGAAGCCTGAGCATCTTCGATTGTTTTACCGCTACTGGGCCTTTGGCAACAATGCATGGATTGACCATCCACACATAACGTGGGTTGTGCCATGTTGAAGGTGGATTGTCAGGGTGGTCGATTACAGCCACACCGATTGTTTTGTTGTTCTTTAGTTTAATAGTGTAGTCGTACCAATCAGCCGCCGGCCAGTTCAGTTCAGGCACTGAGTAATGTGGGTCGGGTAGCTCAATCTTACCGTCTGACTTGGAATAATAGGACGTGCCGTCATTTCGTGCTCGTACGCAAAATCCCCCAAAGGCGGTATGATTCAGCACAAGCTCAGCCACTGGAGTGAGCTGATAGTCCAAATCGATAACGTAGACTGAATTCTGCTCACGGACTATTACCGAGGTGACTTCATTCATCATCGTTTTTTCATTAATGATCCAGGCGTTACGAATTTCTAACTCTGCATATTTAGAATCGGATTTAATAAGTTTAATCCCACGGTTCTTGATGATTCTTCCCTTGGTGGGGGCGAATTCACCCCAGCCCCAGAAATCACCACGATTGATATTCCAGCCGTGTGTTGGACCGGTAGGGCCGAAACTTGAGAAATCGGCCTTCTCTCGAAATTCCATCGTATGCCAGGCCAGAAAAACCCCCCGGTGATGGTGGTGGTCGCCGGGAGCTAAGTCGGTCAGTCTTACGCCGTCCGGCGTATAGAGCGGATGGAAACAACATGTACTGTTGGCTGCAAGATTTGTCTTCGCTGGTTTCTTGGTCATATATCGAAACACGGTCCGCCCGTCCGGAGCCTTCAAAATCATGCCGTGAGGATCTTGAGCTAATTTGAAAGCCCTTTTTGTGTTATTCTCTCCTGACACGCGACCTTGGTCACAGGATATGGTAAACACCAAAATACACAGACCGGTTAATCCCAACACAATATATAGCCTTCGCATCGTGAGCCCTTTCGTTAATTCAAAATTCTATCTTCGTAAAATTTCCCTTTTAGATAAGTATGTAGCTGCTATCAAAAGTTTTTGACTACACCGCCGGAGGCTGGAATGTCTCTGGCAGTTCATTTCTTCTCTTTCAGTCTGATATATCGAAAGTCCATTTCACCAAGCTCTTTTTGCAGGCCAAGTCCTCTGGAGGGGTCGGTGCCTGATTTCCATGCCTTCTCGATAACCTCACCGTTCAGCTTGATTACTGCAATGTCATCGGTTATATCGATTTCTAGGTCATTCCACTCACCTGTTCGGTTGGAGAAAGGTGCGTATCTTTTTGTATCGGGCAATGTATTAGGATAATCACGGACTTGGAACTGGTTGCCGTGAATACACAAGCCGGAGTCAGCCGCCCGCCCGGCCCGATATTGCAAACGGATGATGGCGTTTCTGCTATAAGTTTTCTCGTGGAACAGATGATTTTTCGCTGCTTCGGAATCAACATGAATCGCGCCGTCGATGACGCTCCATCCCGTAGTATCGCCGGTCTTCTCGCCTGACCATCCGGCACCAAACCAGCCGGTAAGGTCTTTGCCGTTGTCAAGCCGAACAAAGCCCGGTTCAGGCCGGAAGGTTTCCTTGGGAGTTTGCTGGCGCCACTCTTTGGTTAGTTTCGTGAGCAATTTAACGGGTGTCGGTCCGTCGTGCGCTACAAGTCTGTACCGAAGTTGCAGGGTTTGCCCTTTTTGGATTTCGACCGGACCGGGCGCGACTATGCAGGGATTGACCATCGCAATGGGTGCGAGGTTGTGCCAGGTTGTGGTCGGATTGGCCGGGTGGTCAAGTATTGTAATACCAACCGTTTTACCGCTGTCCAACTTCATTGTGTAGTCATACCAATCGGCGGAAGGCCAGTCGGTTTCTGGCTTCAGGTGATGAGGATTAGGTAGTTTTACTAGGCCGCTTGGGCTATAGTAAGAGCCTATGCCGTCCTTTCGTGCTTTTGCACAGAGTCCCCCGAAAGCCGTCTTATCTAAGGTAACGTCCATCGCGGCTGTTATATGATAATTCAGGTCAACCACGTAGGCCGAATCTTCCTGCCGGACGACAATGAACGTTATTTCGTCGATCATTTTCCTGTTTCCAACAAGCCAGTCATTGCACACTTCAAGCAGGGCACTTTCTGAATCGGCTTGGAGAAGTTGGATGCTGCTGTTTTTGATACGCCGTCCGTCAGTCGGGGCCCAGGCCCCCCAGCCCCAGAAATCGGCTTTCTTCCTCGCCTTTTTGGCTGAGATGGAATGCCATGCAAGGAACACGCCCCGATGATGAGGATGGTCGCTGGGAGCAAAATCAACAACCCTCTCTCCCGACGGCGTATTCAATGGATAGAGGCAACAAACACTGTTGGCCGACAGCTTTGTCTCTGCAGGTTTTTTGGTCATATATCGAAACACTGTTCGACCCTCTGGGTCTTTGAGAATCCTGCCGTGGGGATCTGGCACTAAGGTGAAGGTGCTATTCAAACGCTTTATCTTGATATTGCGGTACCACACAGCCCTGCCATGGTCTTGCAGACCGATGTAACCTGTCCGCGCAAAATCTTTCAATGCTGTGTGAAATTTGTTTTTGGTGCCACCGGGATTCTTGTAAGGCTCATCCCACTTATTCAAATCCATATCGATGATTTCCTCACCGTTGAGGACTACGTTGATTTTATTATCCATGCAGGTAATGATAAAGCGGTTCCACTCACCCGGCTTTTTGATAGTGTTCTTGGTTGGGGCAAGGCAGTCGTAGATTGCACCTGCACAGCCTCCTTTGGTCCAGGTTTTTCTGCCGTATGAATTCGCAACCTGCACTTCAATTCCTGTATAGACAGGATCCTTTAGGTCTGAAGTGCGGAGGAATATGCCGCTGTTGGCTCGTTCGGGGATTTTGAATTCCAAATCGAGAATGAAATCGTCGTATTTATCTTTAGTCCAGAGATAGTCAGCATTATGTTCTTTCCCGTCCATTTCGCGCTTGAGCGTGATGACGCCATTTTCGACCACCCAGGCGTTGTCTGGCCCTGTAATCCAGCCTGTAAGGTCTTTTCCGTTGAAAAGTTGGATAAATCCCTCGCTGTCTGTTCGAGCGTGCGTAGCGGCGGCACACATAAACAGTATTAGCACGACAATGTATCGTTTCACCGTCATAATCGAAGCTCCAAAGGAAACTGTCTGTGAATTATTTTATTTCTTTGATCCAGATATTGCGGAACTGAATCAGGCTCGAAGCCGGGCTCATTTTTCCTGTTTTCTTATTAAGGCCTC
>JAABXR010000319.1 GCA_011776225.1 Phycisphaerae bacterium | reverse complement strand
ATCGACTAACAACAAGGGTTTGGGAAAGGTACAGGCAAACGTGGTTTTGCCGTAGCCAATCTTGCCATACGTCACCATACGGATGAAATCTTCGGTCTGCCCGATAGGCACAGCTTTAGATAATAAGGTTTTCCTCCGTATACGCTTCCTTACCATATCAGAATTGCCTCTTTGATTTCCAAAGTACTGTTTTGACGATAGCGGCGGGCTGTGGCGGGATCGTACAACATGCCGTGCCGGACGTAAACCCAATGATTGTACCCGATAAAATTGAGGCTGGGCACCCCGGCAATTATGCTGTGTGTTTGTGAGTGTTTCTGTATACTGACCAATGAGGGCTGCGCGATGGCGTTTCGGTAGGTGTATATCCATTCTTGGTCCGACAGGCGGAAACACTCACATGGCGTAACCCATGTGTTAACAATACCCTCCCTACACAGAACATAGGTCATTTCCTGTGGCATCATGCCGATCATTTCCTCGGGGACTTCCGGATAGGAGCCTTCCGCCCAAAGACGATCAGGAAAGTATCTTTTTGCGATTTCGTCCGCGTCCTGATTTAACGCCATTGCCAGACAGGCTAGCCCGCAATCGCTGTCGCTTTTTTGCTGTACTAACATACTCACTCTCCAACAGTTTGGTATCGTCAAGCCCGTGTAGGCGGACAAGGCAGAGTTTGCGGTAGTTGCACCAACTGCAATGCCGCCCTAAAGTTCGTGTACGTACGGAGCAACCATTCTTTTCGATATCCTTGGCCTTGGTTACTACATCTTCCAAGATCGTCCGGGCCGTGCTGCTCTTGGTACGGAGTTTATGGCGTACGAAAAATTTGGACTGTATACCAATTAGTCTGTCCAGAATTTTCTGCGGGATTTCAAGCCCGTGCTGTTCGGCCAAGTGTNNTTCGGCCAAGTGTTCGTACAGATACGGCAACGTATCAATCTTTTTTGTCGATAGCTCTCCGGCCTGTGTCAGTGTAGGCATAGTGGGGTTGAACTTGATGTAATCCCATTCCATGCCGCGAATATTGCTCAGTACACGGGTATAAATGATGTTCTGTAGATCGAAGTCATGCACACCCTCTGACGGTAT
>JAABXR010000021.1:237-1564 GCA_011776225.1 Phycisphaerae bacterium | reverse complement strand
TAAAGGCGTAGTTCAGACAAATGGTGGAGGTGGTGTGCGGCGATGTTACAGTTGATTCTAAGGGTCAGGTCCTTGTTTTGGTGCAGGCGTTGGTAGGCTGACAGGGCGGCCGGGCCGTCTTCTTGATCTTTCATGCGCTGGTCGTGAACGGCCGTAATGCCAAACCGGTTCAGTTCAGCCATGCTTTCGGAAAGGGCCTGATCCAGAAAGGTTTCCGGGATTTTGGGCATTCTTTCAAGAACGAGGTTGATTGCGAGTTCCAGGAGGAGACCATTGGGCCGGCCATTTTCGTCCCGGACAATGATGCCGCCCTCAGGATCGGCCGTTTCGGGAGCGATCCCGGCAATCTGAAGAGCGGCCGTATTGGCCACAGCGGCGTGCATATCACTTCGCCAAAAAATGGCTGGACGCTCCGGGCCGGTGATTGAATCCAAATCCTGACGAGTTGGCAGGGTCTTGTCCGGCCAACTGCTTTCGTTCCAACCCCATCCGCTGGCCCACATGTTGGCTGGGGCGGTTTCCAACCAGCGGTGAATTCGATTGAGCATTTCTTCTTTGGAATGACAATCTTTGAAATCAACTAGTTTTCTCGCCAGACTCCAGTAGTAAAGGTGAATATGGGCATCACACAGGCCGGGCAGGAGCAAACGGCCGTCCAGGTCTATAAGACGGGTCTTTTTGGTTGCCAGAGGTAGGATATCGGCATTTCTGCCAAGGGCTGATATTCGATTGCCACTAATTGCGACTGCTTCGGCTGAAGGGAACTGCTCATCGACCGTATAGATGTTTGCATGATGTAGGATGAGATCCGGTGCTGCCAATCTGTCCTCCTCAAAATGGACCAATTAACACAAGCTAGATAAAAGAATTTTAGTGACTTAATAGCCTTAAAGCTGCCAGGCACTTATGAACGCCTTTGAATTCCGATTCACCTCTGGAGAAAAGTGCCTAGCACCTGTATACGAATTTTATACATACTAGAGATAGTAATATGTTTTCTATATTGTATACAATGAGGACTTTGAGAAAAGATGCAAAGAGTAATGGGTCAACTGTCCTATTTCTTTTGGGACACCTGACACTTCAAAACCTTTCTCGCAAAAGGTATTATTAAGACAAGTTAGTCATTAACAAATTTAACAAATTTCAATTCACTTTGTTGAGGAGCAAGGGATTGCTTTTAGACAAAGATAATAGGAGACAAGAAAGATGAAGCAAATTATTACCCGCAAGGGAACCGTTGTACAGGAACCTAATTTTATTCACACATTATTTAACGATACGCGTATGGCCTGGGTCTGGCTAGTTTTGAGAGTTTGGCTGGGCT
>JAABXR010000021.1:0-164 GCA_011776225.1 Phycisphaerae bacterium | reverse complement strand
ATTCCCGAATCCGGCCGTCCCGCAATTGCCTTCGATTGGTATCGCGGCTTTATCCAAACATTACTGGATGCTGAGGCATATGTCTGGTTTGGTAAACTGGTTGCCTACGGTGAACTTTTAGTCGGTATCGCGCTGATTATCGGGGCATTCACAGGCATCGCAGC
>JAABXR010000339.1:2575-2783 GCA_011776225.1 Phycisphaerae bacterium | reverse complement strand
CGTTCTTATTCTTCCACTGGTAGCGAATATCGCCAAATCTCGTCGCCATCACTCTGATTGTAAACAATCAATAGACTTTCCGCACCCGGCGGCAAGGCTACAACAACAGTGTTCTGAACAATAACAGGAGTTGAGTAGATTGGCGAGGAAGTATCTTCTCGCCACAACTCTTCACCAGTTTCGGCATCCAGTGCAATGAGCGCACCGC
>JAABXR010000339.1:2269-2441 GCA_011776225.1 Phycisphaerae bacterium | reverse complement strand
GTGTCAGCTTCAACTGCATAGACATTACCACTTTTATCGACAAAATAAACGGTATCATCAACAAGGAGTGGCGCAGCCCATACCCAATCCTCTGAACCGCCTTCAGGAGCCTCCCACTGAATTTCGCCGGATTCTTTGTTCAGGGCGTGGAGTTGTTTGTCAAAGCTACCAA
>JAABXR010000339.1:1842-2135 GCA_011776225.1 Phycisphaerae bacterium | reverse complement strand
GCGTTGACCAGATGCTGTGTTCGGCTTCGAACTGCCAAACCACCTCCCCTGTTTCAGGCTCAAGGGCTAAAACCAGGTTATCGGCCGTTCCCACAAAAACCAGCCCCTCCGCCTGAATGGGAGCAGCCACAATCTTGTCACTAACCGCCTCATTCTGAATCCATTCTTCCGATATGGTACCATCGGACTCGTCTAAGGCATAAATTGAAACTGTGACATTGGGAGAGAAGAAGCCACCGGACGCGCCATAATCGCCCAGAATGATACGGCCGTCATAAATTGAAGGTCTTGCG
>JAABXR010000339.1:1436-1720 GCA_011776225.1 Phycisphaerae bacterium | reverse complement strand
AGGTACCGGGTCATACCCCCCGGGATTAAATGGATGGCAACGGCCAATGCGTTTAATAGTCATCCAGCCACCTTTGATGATTCCATATTTTTCGATGGCTTCATATCCATAATGAGAACAAGAAGGTGTAAAACGGCAGCTTGGGGGTAAGACCCGGGAAAATGTTAATTGGTAAAATCGGATGAGGAGCAAGGGTATTCTTTTCATTCTATTTATTCCTTACTATCTATCATGGTCCATTACGTTTGCCCGCCGGAGAAGTTGTACAACCGCTTTTTCTACCT
>JAABXR010000339.1:0-1339 GCA_011776225.1 Phycisphaerae bacterium | reverse complement strand
CTGGCCGAAAAGGCAAAGCGACTGGTGGGCAGGTCAGATTGACAAACAATCAGGAGTGCTAATGGATGGCTCCAACGACGGCCGTTCTTCCGTAAATTTTCAAAGTCGGCCGGACGCTGTAAACGAAAACGTCTTTGCATCCACTAACCACAAGCCTAAAATAAGCCCATCAGGAATTTTTTCCGCCTGAGGCTTTCTTTACGGCCCGGTAACTGACAGCTCGGGTGCCGTTCCAGTTAATCCGTTTAACGTGATTGTTCATTTTTGTCGATAAGCTATTACGGCCTTTCGCCCGGCGACTTTTTAAGACCTTGCGGCCGCCTTTAGTTTTCATCCGGCTGCGAAAACCGTGTTTCCGTACACGTCTACGGATTTTAGGCTGATAAGTTCGTTTTGGCATAGTATCTTTCTCCCAAAAAAACAAGGGCTAATAGCCCTGGTAAGAATCTCCTAAATTAGTTTACTGAAGCTTAATGGAAAAATTAATTATAAAGTTCAACCTGTAAGCCCTAAATAGACCAACAAGCCGACTTGTGATTATACCTAACCGCTTAGGGGTGGTCAAATCATATTAGCACAACATTATTCGACGTTTTTGCTTTTGTTGCCACAGCTGTCGCTTGTTGTTCAAAAAGTCAGGCGACCTCAGTTTTTAATTCCCCACCCGCTCTATTTTTGCGCCCAAAGTTGTCAGTTTAGTTTCAATTAGCTCATAGCCTCGATCAATTTGCTGGATGTTGTCAATAGTACTTGTCCCCTTGGCACAAAGCGCGGCCAGTAACATGGCCATCCCAGCCCTGATATCAGGACTAGTGACGCCCTGAGGATTGGCATAAAGCTCGCTCCGTCCCTGAACAATAACCCGGTGTGGATCGCACAATACAATTCTAGCCCCCATAAATACCAATTTATCGACAAAAAAGAAGCGGCTTTCATACATCCAATCATGGAGCAAAATCGACCCTTTTGATTGGCAGGCTAAGACAACGGCAATACTCATCAGGTCGGGCGGAAATCCAGGCCAGGGATGGGGCTTAATTTCGGGGATACGGCCGCCTAAAGCCGGTTCAATTTCCATAGGCTGGTCAGCCGGAACGATAATGTCCTCGTCGTCTACCTGCCATACAACCCCAAGCTGCCGGTAAACCTGCTCTAACATGCCCAGGTTGTTTGGATTGGCCTGCTGGATCCGAATTTCGCCGCCGGTTACGGCCGCAGCGCCAATAAAGCTGCCCACTTCCATATAGTCAGAACCAATTGCAAATTCGCCCCCATCCAACGCATCCACACCCTGGATATGCAGTCTACCAGAACCAATACCCTCAATTTTAGCGCCTAA
>JAABXR010000125.1:1092-1268 GCA_011776225.1 Phycisphaerae bacterium | reverse complement strand
TCAAGCATTGGCAATTTCGAACCGAAACAGGCCGTGCGGTTGTTGCGGAATGTGGCAGGTGCCCTGGGTCGTGGCGGTCATTTGCTCATTGGGGTTGATTTGCAGAAGGATCACACAGTACTGACCCGTGCCTATAATGATGAGGCTGGATTCACCGCAGCATTTAATCTCAATCT
>JAABXR010000125.1:0-926 GCA_011776225.1 Phycisphaerae bacterium | reverse complement strand
CAGGTCAGGATCGGCAAGCGGTGCCTCTGCTTTTGTCGTGGCGATACCATACACACCGAAAACGCCTACAAGTACACCTATGACAGTTTCACCCAGCTGGCAGTGGCGGCCGGTTTCGAGCCGGTCAAGGTGTGGGTGGACGAGCGGCAATATTTCAGTGTGCATTGTGTGCGGGTGGTGTAAGAGTTAGTGGAGAAGGCCATCACGATAATGGCTACCATTCAAATGTGGGTCCCAAACTGATCTGTTCGATGTCTGTGCCGTCGATGTTCAAATACCGTCGCGCTTCAAATTTATATTTGATTAATGTGTTAGTAAATAAACTCTTGACTGAAAGATGAAATCCTAGAGTTAATCCTGGGCTGTAGCCGGAATTAATCTTGGTATGGTTATCGTATATACTCCATGAAAAGGCATCAGCGCGGAGATACGGTTGGAAATATTTGTTTGGCCACCATCTTCGTGTTGCACCGATACCGTAGCCTGATAGGGACGAAGAGCTGAAGAAGAATTCAGAATGCTGTGCAAAGAACAACCCGATACCATACTCTTTTTCCGGGAAGTAATCTAAGTCCGCACGAAAAAATGTTGAGTTGTGTTTTCCTCCTTTATCATCGCCCAATGCTAATCCAATGGAGGGCGAGAGCATAACCGATTGGTAAGCATTGGCTTGGGTGCCAGTGAGCACAAGTAAAATGAAGAATAAACGTTGCAACAAACGATTCATGCTAATTCCCTTTTGCAGTTTGGAGTCCTTCTGTCTTTGTATCAGGATCCCAGAGTTTTTTCCAACTGCCCGGCAATGACAATCAACCGCACCAGGGCGCGACGTTGCACCTGGGCCAGCGTATCGACGGTATCCTTGCCGCGGTCGAAATCGCCTTGCGGGGTGTCCTCCATGAGGGCATTTTGAAGCACGTATTTCA
>JAABXR010000040.1:1930-2172 GCA_011776225.1 Phycisphaerae bacterium | reverse complement strand
TGGGGTGAAGCTGCTACAGTGGTTCATCGTCTCATAGCTTCTCCGAGAAATTACGCTTCCTTTGGATTTCGCTGTGTCAGAGGGGAAAAACCGCCGCCAATAGATAAAATATCCACCCTATACATTCCCTATCGTGAACAACCTGCTGCCGAACCATTGCCACTACCAAATGATAGTGTAGTCTTTATTCCAGCCAGTAAATTCCTCTTTGGCACCCAAAAGTCAGAAAATTATCGGACAAA
>JAABXR010000040.1:1597-1787 GCA_011776225.1 Phycisphaerae bacterium | reverse complement strand
CTGACCCTCCTGGGCGGGAATGCATTTGCCTGTTACAAGGAGTATTGCGCACCAACAAGTATAAAAGTTTCTTTTGAAGAAAGTCTACTTTTCTATCGGGAAAGAGTGGGGGCAATGCAAGCTACCTGGTACGGTGCTTACGCTTATTGTCAGTGGCGAGGTGGTCGGCTGCCAACCGAAATCGAATTAG
>JAABXR010000040.1:297-1502 GCA_011776225.1 Phycisphaerae bacterium | reverse complement strand
AAACACCACAACTTTGCTCAATATAACTGACGTATCTGAATTCCCAACTATCTTAGCTATCTTGCGTAAATCAGATATTTTGGGGCGAGCACAAGATTCACCTCTTCAGGGTGCAAACTTTCGTTGTGTATTTCCTCAGTAAATTGACACCTGAGATGAATAAGACAAATGCGAACCCAAATGTGAGAGCCCAAGAAACCGCCACAAAGCTCATTCACAGTCCTGAAACTTAATGTTGCGTTTGTAATTGGGGTGAAAAATCTAATTCGATGATTGGAATAGTTGAGCTACGAGAATTTCACCGATTGGTGTTTCTCCAATCCAGACCGGCACGGCTTCAGCCTGACGATAAGTTTTCTGTTGTTGGTAATTCGGCCCACCCTCCCCAATAAATGGTTGTGAATACACCTCAACCTGGCTGTCAGGTATATTGACAATCCAGTAGACAGGAACGGCCGCAGCTGCATACAACTGTTTCTTCAAAGTCTTATCACGATTCAATGTCGCATCAGACACCTCAACCACGAGTGCAACGTCATTTGGGCCGGGATGCTGGCTTAAGTAATCCATCTCGCCCCCTCGAATAATCATGACATCTGGCTCCGGTTCACTATCGGCCGTTGTCATTGGCTCTTGGGAGTCAACATACCAGCCTTGTGTAACAAGGTCGGCCAGCAACTTGCGAATAATCCTGGTAATCGTGCTGTGTTTGGGTGTTTTCGGCATTTTTTGTACCAGCCATCCTTGTAAAAGTTCGATGGGATTGTCCTCCGTCAACGCACCAGAATCAATCATGGCATGGTATTGGGTAATGGAGACCTGCCACAGGGCGTCAAGGGGGATAAACTTTTGACCTTTTGAAGTTGTGGATGTTACTAACGTTTCCATTGTCATAGCTGTTCCTGAGCGTTCTCAACCTTCCATCGTAAGCATTCAGACTTTTGTTTTTTTAGTATCTTCCAACCTGAGTCTGTAGTGTACAAAAAACAAAAGTCTATAGAGAGACTGAACGGATACCTTCCATCAACAATAAATTTTACATCCGAATCCCGGAATTTTCTACTTTTAGATTAAGATGAGGGTTTGAATGATTGGAGGGATAATCTGGGTTAGCGGGGCGCGGTAGGGCAGGTTGAAGACTTCCAGCATCAGGTAGTCGGCGATGGCCCAGAGGCCGAAGCAGCCGATAGCGAAGATGATGATGG
>JAABXR010000040.1:0-261 GCA_011776225.1 Phycisphaerae bacterium | reverse complement strand
AGCTCTGGGCGCAGTGAAAGCTGCGGGCGGGGAGGGTTTGGACTTTGGAGCCGGAGTCAGAAGCGGTGTGAACCCGGCTGCCGGACGCCTGCTCGTCCCCCTCAATTTCACCCCGGCCCATACAGCCGTAGGCGGTGCATTTGTTGCCATAGGCCCGCCAGCAGTGGACGTGGTGGCGGGTGGCGTCCTCGGGGCAAATTGCCAGCTCATCCCCGGGGGCAAAAGGTTGTTTGCAAAGGGCGCAGGCTTCTCCAAGAAATG
>JAABXR010000355.1:855-1038 GCA_011776225.1 Phycisphaerae bacterium | reverse complement strand
TTCCTGTGAACAGTTGGCAGTAAACAGTGGCATGCATCCTGTTTCCTGCTCATTGAATTTTCTTTCCAGTATAAGCAGTTATGTCTAATTGTCCAGCAGGGAATTCTAAGAGAAATTGAAGCGTCTGGAAATGAATCGACCATTTTGGTGTATTATTTATATGATTGGGGTTTGATTTGTGGT
>JAABXR010000355.1:255-711 GCA_011776225.1 Phycisphaerae bacterium | reverse complement strand
CCTGTTCGTGCAGATATCTCAGTCCTTCGGAGGCCTTCAGGGAAGCAGATGTTGTTTTTAGTGGTCATGTGGCAAAAAACACAGGAGCGGGTCTACTAAGTCGATCCGTGACGTTTACGGTTACAGAGTCGTGGAAGGGGGTTAGTACGAGCCGCGTAACAGTGTATTCTACGGGAGATTCAGGTTCATGCGGCTTTCCGTTTGCGGTAGGGACCGCCTATCTGGTATACGGGCGTGAGGTTAATGGCCGATTGTTTACCAGCCTTTGTACTCGAACGTCGTCGGTGTCTATGCCAAGGGTGAAAGATGATTTTGCCTATTTGAATTCCTGGGCGAGGTTTGCACCCGGATCTGGGGGGTTGACATTGGATATGATCTGTTTTGGGGGTAGTGGCTTAATCCTCCTGGTGTCTGCTATCGGTTACCTTTTGTTCCGGCGGCGAAGAATGGCCGCTG
>JAABXR010000355.1:0-197 GCA_011776225.1 Phycisphaerae bacterium | reverse complement strand
TTTAACTTTGGACTTTGGTGAAACGGTTAAGCTTCAAGGGTGCGTTTTCTTATCAAAGGTTGTTTGTGAACGTACCCTAAGACAGTTGTTGGGTGAAGATGGCCAGGAGCAGAGTCTGGGTTCCGGCGGCCAGGAGGGTTGAAAGAAGAACGGCCGTTCCAACCACCCGCAGACATTCCTGGTATTTTTGAGCGAAC
>JAABXR010000156.1:1145-1329 GCA_011776225.1 Phycisphaerae bacterium | reverse complement strand
GCCCCTTCTCTCCTGAAAAATTTGAAAATTCCGACGACGGACATCTTGTATACCAGTTTCTTTGATCAAAAAGCTACCAAAAAAGAACTCATTGAAATTCTGAATAGGCTGCCAAAACGTGGTCTCTTTGAGTTGATGTGTCACCCCGGCTATTCAGATGCAGCTCTGGAAACCAGTTCAAGCT
>JAABXR010000156.1:0-1061 GCA_011776225.1 Phycisphaerae bacterium | reverse complement strand
GTTCTTCAAACCAGGCTTTATTAAATTGTTATTTGGACACGCAAAAGTTGTACCTGACCATCGCGATCAAATATGTGTTGGCTAGTTGCTTTATCTAATTGCCCACCTGCACTTAACTGGACTCGGCCGTCTTCAAAAACAACCTCAATCTGTGCTTTATCTGCCAGTGTGTAAACAATAGGTACCTGGCAAAAGGTAAAAGCCAGTGAATTCGCCGGAAGCGAGAGCTTTTGCTCTGATCCGGTCAAATCGATATAGGTAAACTCAACAGAATCGGCCGTTAACTCTTCTAATTGTAGTAATGTAGGCGCAAAATCGAGTATCCCATCCTGCACCGTGACACCGAGTTCACCCCAACGGGATAAGATCTCTTCTTTAACCTGGCCGGTCATACCCGGTTGGCGGGCGCCGCTATTCATAGGGGTGTGGGAATATGGATCGGTAGGAAACGCACCGTATACGGCAGGTGTTTTGTTGTACCCCAATCCCTGCCGAATGTCGTAATAAACGGCGGCAAGTTGCTCGATAACGGCCGCCTTCGCGCCCTCTTTCACTGCCCACTGATACACTTCCTGTACAGCCAATAGCAATTTGGAGACCATGTGCCAGTAAATACTGCCCAAACCTTCATAGGCAAAAAAGGTTCCGGAACGGCCTGTGAATGCCCGGTGGTTAAAGGTTGATTCAAACAAATCAAGTATAAAGTCGCGTTCGGCAGGGACCAGGTCGGCATATGTTGGTTCCTGAACCAGATCGTCTAACACTCGGGAAACATCGTTAGCATTGTGAAACCGGCCATTGAAGTGGAATACACCGGCTTCATCTCGAACTAATAAGCGCCTATCCTCCTCCTCAACTAATTTCATTGTCAATGCTGAGTCACTAACTTTTTCTGGGGCAACATTGTTCTTTTGGAGGAAACCGGGTAAGCGACGATTGGGGTAGAGCATGTAAGAATGCTGGTCAGCTCTATACAAGTCACTATGTTTAAGACTCTGCAGCAATGCTAGCGCCTCCTTCGGTGTCAATAGCCCGGAAGAAAGAATGGCAACCTGTCCTTC
>JAABXR010000102.1:1019-1200 GCA_011776225.1 Phycisphaerae bacterium | reverse complement strand
AAACTTTACTGGTCCGGCACTTTTTCTGGACAGAAACGATATAAACACCGACGAGATTATTCCGGCCAAATACCTGACCGAAAACACCAAAGAAGCCTTAAAGCCTCATATTCTGGAAGATCTTCATTTGCAGGGGGTTGATCCGGCAAATGATATCGCCGGGAAAAATATCATTGTGACT
>JAABXR010000102.1:677-931 GCA_011776225.1 Phycisphaerae bacterium | reverse complement strand
CGAACTCCCCCAAAATGATATTAATGAACTGTTTGCCCTGGGAACAGGTACGATTATAAGTATCGATCTCGAAAAACAGCAGATTGTTGCGGAAAACAGCCAGGGAGAGAAAAAAGAATTTTCTTTCGAGTTAAATCCGTTTGATCATGAGTTGGTTATATCCGGGGGGTGGCTGCCCTACGCGGACAGCAAGTATTGATTTCCTCACCTAAAAAACATGTCTCCTTTTTGTTGCAGACATTTCTGAGTAATGG
>JAABXR010000102.1:202-571 GCA_011776225.1 Phycisphaerae bacterium | reverse complement strand
TGTCCCTTCAAACGCAACTTTGACTGGGGTTGCATCCCGGCCGGCACTTTAACCTTCAGTTCTTTTCCTTCAAGCGATTTCACGCTTATTTCCGAACCCAGGCAGGCCTTGCTGAAGGGTATGTGCTGTTCTACTATCAAATTGTTTCCTTCCCGGAAAAAAACAGGATGAGGTTCTTCTTGAATTATAAGAAAAAGGTCTCCCGGAGGACCACCGTAGGGCGATGATGAACCTTTGCCTGTCAACCTGAGCTTCTGGCCAGCTTTTATCCCTTTGGGAATCTTGACCGATACGCTTTCCGTCTTGTTTTCGTGGCGTAGAGAGATAGTTTTTTGCGACCCGTTTAATATTTCATTCAACGAAACCGAA
>JAABXR010000102.1:0-150 GCA_011776225.1 Phycisphaerae bacterium | reverse complement strand
AAACCGAAAGCTCATATGTCAGGTCGCTCCCCTTGATAGGCTGTTGGGCTGTTGTTCTATAGGATTCGCGGCCAGTGCCTGGGCCGCCGCTGTGAAAAAAGAAAGTCTCAAAAGGGCTACCCTGGCTGCCAGATGTCCTGAATCCTCCTC
>JAABXR010000246.1 GCA_011776225.1 Phycisphaerae bacterium | reverse complement strand
GTGCTGGCTAGAAATGGGAAAACGACAGGATTAACTGCAGGAAGGAATTATGATATGTGATGGGAATTCAAATGGTTAGCCGGATACTTTTATGGTTTTATCCGCCAGATCCTCAACAGCGGGCCTGGTTTCGTCCATCGACTTAATTTTCAAATCGTGTTTTCCAATCGTGACGATATCATTGGGGCTTAAATTTGCTTTTTGAATCGATATGTCGTTCAAGTGGGTGCCATTGGTGCTATTGAGATCCTCAACCCGATAAGTGCCCGATTGCTTGACTAATTTTGCATGGTTATTGGACACGGCCAGATTGTCAATTTGAATGTCGTTGTTCGCTCCTCTTCCAATGGTAATTTCGCTTTTATCGGTTTCAATATGTTTTAGAACCTTGTCTTTGAACTTTAATTCTATTTTCAGCATTAAATGGCACCTCCTGATTCAATTTGCAATTTTCTCTGATTCAACCAACTTGTTTATCTTATCATCTATTTTTATTTCGTGCAGCACCTTTTTAAGCGGTTTCCAATTCCTGTCGGCACGATNNGAGTTAATGTTCTCGCCCTTGAAGGGTTTTTCAGCGCTAAACATTTCGTATAACACAACCCCCAGCGAAAAAAGATCGGAACGGCCGTCTACTTTTTTACCGGCCACCTGCTCCGGTGACATATAGTTCGGCGTTCCGAAAATAACGCCCGTTTGGGTTTTCGTCGATGAAGTCATGACACGGGCAATTCCAAAATCAGCGACCTTGATCTGATCATTTTCCAACAGGATAATGTTGGCCGGCTTGATATCACGATGGACAACGCCCTGTTGGTGAGCGTAATCAAGCGCCTCCGCCACAGCAGCCCCCACACTGAGGACACGATGCGGTGGCAGCAAGTTGCCTTTGCTGCAGAATTCTGTAAGGTCTTTGCCTTTAAGCAGTTCCATGGCGATGTAAGCCATGTCATCGTCTTCACCGACATCATAAATCGTAACGATATTCGGGTGTGAGAGTTTACCGGCGGCCTCGGCTTCCCTGAAAAACTGGTTCTTCACCTCATTAAGCTGCTGGGGTTCTACATCGGCATAACTGAGGGTTTTGACGGCCACCTCACGATTGATACTCGGATCTTTGCCCAGATAAACGGTGCCCATAGCGCCATGTCCGAGTTCTTTGACAATCTCGTAACGGCCCAGCGTCGGCTTGGCGGTTGAGTCCGCAAAAAGCAAGGCCGTCTCCTTTTTCTTCTGACCGGGAGACAGCACCAACGTACGCTCAATTTTTTCGAGATTCTTGATTCTGCGCCTGATGTCTTTATAGGTCCCCGCTTTTAAAATATGGTTATACACGGCCAGGGCTTTGTTAAACATTCGT
>JAABXR010000403.1:306-4218 GCA_011776225.1 Phycisphaerae bacterium | reverse complement strand
TTATGATTCAACGGCTTCGGCGGTTTCATCCTCAGAGGTCTCGGCGGCTGAATCTTCAACTTCGACGGCTTCAGCGTCCGGGGGTTCAGGAGCCGGGGGTTGAGGTGGTGAGGCTTCAGCGTCAGTTTGTGAAGCACCGGCCTCAGGGGTTGGCGCTTCGACCTCATAATCACCAGCCCGGAATTGGGCAAATCTGTCGAGAGAACCGTGGGTGGTGAGAATACGCCTTACTGAATCGGTGGGTTGCGCGCCCGCCGACAACCAATGAAATAGACGATCTTCTTTGACAACGACCACCTCTGGCTCCTCTCTGGGCTGGTAATAGCCAATATTTTCAATAAACCGTCCATCACGCGGCGCAGTCGAGGGGGCGATAACAATTCGATAGCTGGCCTTCTTTCTTGTACCAGTACGACGAAGCCTGATTTTAACCATACTTAAATTTACTCCATTTTCTTTCGTGTAAGTTTCAATATTTGTTTAACGTAGCCCGTCAAGCATGCTCATAAAGCTTTTGAGCTTACGTGGGTTTCGCAGGTCCTTCATCATTTTTTGCATCTGACGAAATTGTGAAATCAACTGATTTACTTCTTGCACCGAAGTGCCACTTCCTCTGGCGACACGGCGTTTTCGGCTGGCGTTTAGCACACGCGGGTTACGCCGCTCTTTAAGGGTCATGGAATTAATGATGGCCTCAGTACGGCCCATTTGTTTTTCAGCATCAACCATAGAAACATCTTTGGCCACCTTATTCAGACCGGGGACCAATTCCATCACCTGACCAAGCGGCCCCATTTTTTTGACCTGTTGCAGTTGCTTCAAAAAGTCATCCAGATCAAACTTACCTGCCAACAACTTATCAGCGGCCTCCTGGGCCATCTCTTCATCCATAGATGCTTCAGCCCGCTCGATCAGGGTCAAAACATCCCCCATGCCCAGGATGCGGGAGGCCATTCGGTCGGGATAAAAGACCTCAAGTTCGTTCAACTTTTCGCCCGTACCTAAAAACTTAATGGGTACGCCCGTCACTTCTCGAACTGAGATCGCCGCCCCACCGCGAGCATCGCCATCGATTTTGGTCAAAATCAACCCACTTAAATCAACCTGTTCATTAAAGCCGGTAGCCACTTTGACGGCATCCTGTCCGGTCATGGCATCAACCACTAATAAAATTTCTTGGGGGTCGGTTTTGGCCTCAATTTGGACCAACTCCTCCATGAGGGCCTCGTCAATTTGTAAACGGCCGGAGGTATCCACAATGACAACGCTATACGCCCCCTCACGCGCCGCTTTAAGGGCATTGGCGCAAATTGTCGGGGGAGGGGCCCCAGTCCCTTCATCATAAACAGGGATATCGAGCTGTTTGCCCAATATTCTGAGTTGTTCAATAGCGGCCGGCCGTCGCGTATCTGCCGCCACCAGCAAGGGACGATGGCTGGACCGGCGTAGATGCAGGCCTAACTTGGCCACCATGGTTGTTTTACCAGCCCCCTGAAGCCCCACCAGCATAATGACCCGCGGTGAGCTACCCCCTAAATTTAGGGGAACGGGTTCCCCCAAAGTCGTTATCAGCTCTTCATTGACGATCTTAATAACTTGCTGGGCTGGCGATAGACTTCTGGTCACTTCAACCCCAATTGCTCTCTCTCGAATACGTGCAACCAGGTTTTTGGTCACCTTAAAGTTGACGTCCGCCTCTAATAAGGCTAACCTTACCTCTCTCAGGGCGGTATCAACGTCCTTTTCGGTCAGACGACCACGCCGCGAAAGTTGATCAAATACACCTTGAAGTTTATCTTGTAGCGTCTCAAACATGTAGCTTTCCCTAATTCAAACACCAAACGGAGATTGTAAACGAACGATTTTATTTTGTCAAAATGGGCACTAAGGGACATAACACCCTATTAGTTATGTGGTCTGACGATATGATTATAGCATTTAGCCTATCG
This sequence comes from Phycisphaerae bacterium, assembly GCA_011776225.1. Lineage (GTDB taxonomy): Bacteria > Planctomycetota > Phycisphaerae > Sedimentisphaerales > Anaerobacaceae > CS2-K091. Next base: position 2,269 of record JAABXR010000403.1, on the reverse strand, counting down.
GGATGCAACACATGTCTTCCAAAAACGTATTGTCAGTTGATTTTGATCCAAAATTGAGGAGCCAGCCCTCACGAGGATCTTCGACATGCCCTCGTGCGGCTCCGTTCGGCACGAGGGCGTGCCTCACTCCTCGAAAATTGGATCTACTGAATCTGTATTAAACGAAGGACCGGAGATGATGATCAATCAGGAAGACCTTAATAAGCAGGCTGAACTGCGCAAAATGAAGTTCATCGCCACTGCTTTATTAATTTTTGCCTTTATTATTTTTGTTTTGGCCTCCATTTTCGAAGAAGTATCCATCTGGGTCGGATTTGTACGGGCTACAGCCGAAGCAGCTATGGTAGGGGCACTGGCAGATTGGTTCGCAGTTACGGCCTTATTTCGACATCCGTTAAACCTGAAAATTCCTCATACCGCTATTATCCCTACTCGGAAAGATAGCCTTGGGGAGAACCTGGGCCATTTTGTAAGAACCAATTTTCTGGTAGAGGAGGTGATCCTGGACAAATTACGCTCGATGGATCTGACGCAAACTGTGGCTAAATGGCTCATCCAACCGGACAACAGCGCGCAGATTGCTCATTATGTCGAAGTTGGGCTGGCGACGGTGGTTCAAGTTATAAAAAGTGAAGATGTCCAGGATCTTATTGCCCATAGCGTTGCCGAACGAATCCAGTCTACCCCCCTGGCGCCACTTTTTGGCAATCTGCTGTCCATCCTCACCTCCGACAGCCGAGGACATGAGTTGTTATATGGAACGGTTAATTTAGGGGCCCACCTCATGGAAGAGAACAAAGAAGCCATTCAACAGAGGATCAGTCGAGAAACTCCCTGGTGGTTGCCCCAAAGCGTAGACAGAGCCATCTATCAGAAAATCGTTGATANNACAAGAAATCAGGGATAATCCAGAACATCCTCTTTATGAACAGTTTAAGTTACTCATCGATCGTTTTACGGAAGACTTAAAACATTCTCCTGAAATCAAAATCAAAGAGAAGGCTTTCAAAGAAGAGTTGCTCCAGCACGATATTGTACAGCAATTCGCTTCTTCGCTCTGGTTGGATATCAGAAAATTACTCGTTGAGCAGAGTACCGACCCTAATTTAGACGTTCGCAAATCGATCCAGCAAGGTCTTATCAGCTTTGGCGAGGCAGTTCTACGGGATGAGGCCTTGCTTGGGGAAATTAATCTGTGGGTAGAGCAGGGCATGCTTTATCTGATCAAGGAATACGGTTATGAAGTTGAACACCTCATTGCCCATACGATTAAAAGGTGGGATACTGAGGCGACATCCCGTAAGATTGAGTTGCAAGTTGGCAAAGATTTACAATTCATCCGTATCAATGGCACCTTGGTGGGCGGGATGGCCGGACTCATTATTCATGCTCTCTCACTTTTGCTTTAAAATGAACCTATTGGGCCAGTGTCACCCAAATCATGATATGTTATAATTACAAGAGATCATTGCTGGAAAAAAGCAAAAGGCCAATGCTAAACGGGCAAATCGGCCCTTATCGTCCATCAATAACGCTCAGGAGATTTTCTATGCAAACTACTGGCCTTAAAGTGTTGATCATCGAAGATCGTAGAGAAAATATTGTCTTTCTGGCTAATAACATCCTCAAACCAAAAGGATTTGAGGTTATTACCGCCATGGATGGTGAAACTGGCTTGCGAAAGGCGCTGGAGGAAAATCCCAATTTAATTATCACCGATTTAAATCTCCCCAAATTACATGGCCTGGATATTTTGGCCGATTTGCAGGATCGCGGTTCAAATATTCCTTCTATCGTCATGACCTTCCATGGCTCAGAAGAAACAGCCATTAGAGCCTTTCGTCTGGGGGCACGGGACTACTTGATCAAACCCTTTCAGATAGAGGAAGTAGAAAAAGCGATTGAACGTGCCCTAGTCTTGCCAAAGCAACCACCCCCAGCCAGCACTGATACAGCACACACC
>JAABXR010000403.1:0-277 GCA_011776225.1 Phycisphaerae bacterium | reverse complement strand
AGACCAGGAGTTGAAGGAAAGACTGGCTGAACAGGAAAAACAGCTCCAATATTACACTGATGAACTGGCTCGCTTAAACAACTTGTTAAGTCAACAAAAGCAGCTTACCCTCGAAGCCCGGAATAGTGCCAAGGCCCTGATTCAATTCTTGATCGCCCAGCACAAAGAACTACTACGGCAACGAGGAGAGGTCGATAGGCTGGTTAAGCAAATGGCTGTTGTATCGACGAACCTATCCAAACTGGCCACCAGGTTAGATAACCAAACCGAGCAATTC
>JAABXR010000013.1:1203-1370 GCA_011776225.1 Phycisphaerae bacterium | reverse complement strand
TTCAACTTCGGCTGTTGATACACCGGGGAGGTTATTGGGAGGCTCGCCGGCAACGACCGCCGCGGCCAGTTTCACCAGCGGTTCTTCATACTCGCCGCTTAGCACTGAGTCTGCCAGGGGACGGCCGTTTGAGGGATGGCCATTTGCCGGCCTGTCCCGACCTAATA
>JAABXR010000013.1:677-1144 GCA_011776225.1 Phycisphaerae bacterium | reverse complement strand
GCTTTAGGGTTGATGCGCCGGATCCGTTTGGCGGTTTGGACGCCTAAGCGTAAAGCTGTGTGCATTGGCACGGCGATGGCTATAAGCGCCGATTCCTGAACGGCCTGTTTTGGAAACCGTTCCAGAGATAGGTCTACGGCCGAAACGGAGAAGCCTGCCTGTTTTAAAAAAGCGGCCGGCCAGGCCAGGCTCAAAGGCTGATGACCTAGCTCATAACAGGCCAGCAAGAGAATGGAATTGGTCAAAGAGAGATTTTCAAGTCGGTTTGACTTGAAATCAACAAAATTATTAACCATTGAGATTATATCTATTTACTTTGGGGGCNNCTAACCCCTCGTAATTTGGCGAGGATATTGGAGATTATATCTATTTACTTTGGGGGCCCGGCGCGCCTTTACTGGGTGCGCCTTTAGCCGATGGTCCACCTTTATCCCCCTGACCTTCCGGAACCCAATCTTCTGGCATTT
>JAABXR010000013.1:291-632 GCA_011776225.1 Phycisphaerae bacterium | reverse complement strand
TTCACCGAAGAAAAACTCTTCCATTTGCTGGTTCAGAAATTCCTGGGCATTTGGGTCGGCCATATTCAGGCCATAGTGGTTGATTAGAATTGTGACCTGTTGCATCCACAATTCCCAGGCTTGTTGGGAAACATTTTCGAAAACACGCTTCCCTAAATCACCCGGCATCGGCGGCCGTAGTAAACCGGGGAGTTCGCGGTTAAATTTCACACAATGTACCATTCGAGTCATCAGGGTACCTCACAAAAAATGTCTGTAACTTTGCCCAATTATGAGGAGGCTATACCATTTCGGTATTGAATAGTGCCTTCGGTTATAGGAAAGTTTCATTACAAAGGTAT
>JAABXR010000013.1:0-280 GCA_011776225.1 Phycisphaerae bacterium | reverse complement strand
TTCGGTTATAGGAAAGTTTCATTACAAAGGTATTGGTTATAATTACGACTATATTAGCTTTTAATTTGGTGTCAAGGTGAGAACACTTTATTTCGGTATGAATGGGGCGTTTTCTTATCCGCCTCTGAAAACACTGCTGCAAACTAGCGAACTTAGACAGAAGATTGGATTGGAGATTGTGGCTGTGTTTTTGCCCGCATCTTCAGCGCCAAGTTACAAAATTGACGGGCCTTATTCAATCTTGCCAGTAGAACGGCCGCAATCTGACCTGCCCCTGATT
>JAABXR010000362.1:867-1062 GCA_011776225.1 Phycisphaerae bacterium | reverse complement strand
AGATGGGTTGGATTCGGCTGTTTTCATCGACTAACACACTCTTACACGCTGCTTCCGGGTCAGTGCCAGACACCACCGGAAGTAGTCCAGCGGTTTGCAGCACCTGAATCAAACTGGTTTGTTGTTTGGTCTTTACCAAGGCAACGGCAGTTCCCACCGGACGGGCCAGTAGTTTGCCGATTTCCTCATTATCAA
>JAABXR010000362.1:495-770 GCA_011776225.1 Phycisphaerae bacterium | reverse complement strand
CCGGAAAACGATTCGGTCATGATGGGCGGCCTACTCTGCCAACGTCCGGCGAATATTTTAAGGCAATTCGTTTGGCGATACCGATTCCAAGAATCGCTGAACATCGTCTAAGGTGTACCCAAAACAACAGTAATGATAAACGCCATAATTTTTCACGATAAATGTCACTGTCCGAGGTCGGTGTTCTTTTATATAGTGAAGTTAGAAAAATAGGGTGTTTTCGTCGGAGGATTTTAGGAGGTTTTCTCCAAGGAGGTTTTCTCCAATGTCCTTAT
>JAABXR010000362.1:0-429 GCA_011776225.1 Phycisphaerae bacterium | reverse complement strand
AATCTATACCTGTGCGTGTATTTACGGCCGTTGAGCGCACAATTAAAGGCGCTCTGTTTGGTTGTTGTATGTGCGGCAACTGCATTTTGCAGGAAACGGCCTTTGTGTGTCCGATGACCTGTCCTAAGGGGCTGCGTAACGGGTTATGCGGCGGCGCTTCACCTGATCATTGCGAAGTCGATCCGTCCCGACCCTGTACATGGTACACAATTTACGAACGTGCTGAACGGTTGGGCAGGCTGGATAAACTATTAGAAATCAACGCCCCAATTGACGGCGCCCGTGCAGGCCGCGAGACCTGAATGAACAGCATGGCCTCCAGCAAAATCTGCAGCGATTGTTTGACCCTGTGAATAAGATTGGCTGTTACCAGGAGTTGATCCAGGTGATAGACGTATTAGGTGATCTATATCACCAAAAAACCCGTAC
>JAABXR010000087.1:1332-1508 GCA_011776225.1 Phycisphaerae bacterium | reverse complement strand
ATCTAATCGTAGCGAGCGGGGGTGCAAACAAGCGTGGATCAGAGACAAGCAGACAGACCCGATAAAAGAGAAAATAAAATTTAGATCTGCTACCTGACCAAAGACAGCTTCGCCCAGGCGAACAAACATGTTCGGGGAGGGTTTGCGGGGAAGTTCAGCGGGTTCCCCCAAGGCGT
>JAABXR010000087.1:687-1309 GCA_011776225.1 Phycisphaerae bacterium | reverse complement strand
ATCAAATTTTTTAATTCGACCAGAACCAGGGCTCCAAAATCATCCAGATAGGTTACCTTCTCAAGATCAACAGTCAACGCGGCAGGCAGCGGGGGCTTTAAAATGGATTTGATGCCGGCGATGGTTTCGGCTGCCGTGGCTGCATCCATGCGGCCCTGGATGTGAAGCGTCTTGGCCCCATCATCACCGTTTGAGACCTCATAGCTGCAGGATTGTAAGTCTTGTGAGTTACTCATCGCTCAAGGCTTATCAAATTGGAGTTTTGTTAAATTTTTGACATCAACACCATAGATATCTGTCAACAAATTCATATCCATTTGAAAAATCAGCCAGCCCATAAATTCGTTGGCTTTGTAGAGCTCAAAGGCGATCTCGGTGCCTTTTTTGCCCATGGGATGGCCTTCTTCGGTACGGTAAACAGTGAGAACTTTGTGCAGAGAGTCCTCACTTCCCTGAAATTCTATGGCCGCATAACTGCTTCCGATCATGGCGTCGGCAGAGATATCTTCCTTTGTTGAGTAAGCGCTCACCACCTTGCGGTCCCTATCGAGTAAGACCAAGCCGGTATAGGGGATTGCCGTCGTATGCGGAATATTGAACAATCTTTGCATTGCCTGGCGGA
>JAABXR010000087.1:332-620 GCA_011776225.1 Phycisphaerae bacterium | reverse complement strand
AGCAGAAAATAGTCTTTGGCCAGAATGTTGCTGATTTCCTTTTGTCTTATATCTGCGGCCTGGTGGCCTTTTGAATAATACGGATAGCCCAGAAAAATCATTGCTGCCAGAAAGCTGATTAAGACAAATGCCGAAATAAGCCATATAAAGGTACGCTTATACTTTTTCTCCAATTTTCTGGTGGCGGTAACATCGCGACCCAATGAGAGGACACCCTGGAAGTTATGGTGGCCGTCGTAGAGTACGGTGAAGCTTGTCGAGATACAGCGTATGCCTTTCTGGGGGTGC
>JAABXR010000087.1:0-292 GCA_011776225.1 Phycisphaerae bacterium | reverse complement strand
CTCCGGTTTTACATAAATTTCATCTATCTTGGCGTTGCGCATCTGAGGCCAGTCCCGACCATATACTCTTTCAGCAGCAGCATTCCAAACCAGGATGCGGCCTGCCTTATCCGTCACAATAACGGCGTCCGGCAACTGATCGCTTACTTCCTTTAAGCCGTAAAGCATTTGGGTTGTCTCATTCAGCCGAAATGATAGATGCCGAATGATATCCGGTGCCGCTGTTGGACATTGATCTAAAAAGAGCATGATCTCTTCTTTGGGAATGCAAATAACTTCCACTTTTGTCTTT
>JAABXR010000301.1:892-1248 GCA_011776225.1 Phycisphaerae bacterium | reverse complement strand
CCTATAGATTGAAAGCCTAGCATCGTGCATCCTTGCATAAAAACGACAAAAACCAATAGTTTCTTCACTCTACCCCCCCCAAAATAATCGTAACATGTACAACCCTTATATACAGATTTACTCACTCCTTGAACAGGCGAATACAAATACCCTCGTCGCACTTACCATTTCTATCCACGTGTGTCGGGATGGCAGTCTGCTGGCGGTGAGGTTGCCCGCACTTCACTTTTTTTTGCTTTAGGCCGTCGGTAAAGAGAGTGGTTTCGATGGGATTGTTGGGATGATCCACGTCGTAGTGCTGGGTTCGGGAGTAGTTGTCCTGTTACTGAAAATAAATCTGTCACCTTTTTTAACTA
>JAABXR010000301.1:668-863 GCA_011776225.1 Phycisphaerae bacterium | reverse complement strand
AATAAATCTGTCACCTTTTTTTAACCGTCACCTTTTTTTAACCCGAACATGGTCTTGCTAACCTTCATAGCGGAGAATACTACGTTTTCACAGCGGGCTTATCGGCGGCAAGGATGGCTTATTTCATCGGGGGCTTTTTCGTTCTTATTATTATCGGCTGGGTTGTTGTTATTCATTCAGACTGGGTAGGACCGG
>JAABXR010000301.1:336-534 GCA_011776225.1 Phycisphaerae bacterium | reverse complement strand
GCATGAAGGCACTGATGCCTCTCTCGGGCTGCCGCTCCCTGGCAGATAGCTTTAACCGGCGCTTTGCCCACAGAGGAATAAGCATTGGTAAGACCTTTGCCAACGACACCATCAGAAAACACCGATACGAAATTCAAGTGTTACGGAGAAAACTCAAGTACAGAAAACCAAAGCCCATGCCGATCAATCGTTTGTGGG
>JAABXR010000301.1:0-207 GCA_011776225.1 Phycisphaerae bacterium | reverse complement strand
CCTCCGCCATCTGCTTGATGCAATTGAGCGTTATGGCAAGCCGAAGTTTCTGCGAACGGATAATGAGACGGTGTTTACCTCACGGCTGTTTCGCTTCGGGCTTTGGCTGCTGGGGATCAAACACCAACGGACAGACAAGGGATGTCCCTGGATGAATGGGCGGGTAGAGAGATTCTTCGGCACCTTGAAGCAGAAACTAAGTCAGTG
>JAABXR010000385.1:1042-1510 GCA_011776225.1 Phycisphaerae bacterium | reverse complement strand
CGCAGCCCGTTCGTCATGGCCCAAATATCGCCCGCCGAGCGACGGCCGTCCCGTTCCAAAATCGCGCCCATTGGTTCACTCGTTTGAATAACAACTTTCTCAACATTGTCCGGCAGGGTGTCATTTTCGGCCGTGTGACTGTCCAAAACCAACACAAAAGTATGGGGCGATTCGGCCGCTAACAAAGCCTGGGTAAGGTTGCGGGTATAACGGCCGTAGCCTCTAGGATTCGTCCAACTGGTTCCATCAATGCCAACGCGCATGTTAACTTCCTCTTAGTATATAACGTTTTGTTGATACTTGCCGGTTATTATACTGTGGTACAATATTTGGAGAAACCGTCTTTCGGGGCCTTTTCAAGCTGTCGTTAACCGGTTTCTGCTGCACAAAAGCCCATTTATCAGATATATTGGGTTTCCGTTTGCCGATGTAGACTACATTAATGCCAATGGTGGTAAGGCATTTCTC
>JAABXR010000385.1:754-990 GCA_011776225.1 Phycisphaerae bacterium | reverse complement strand
TTTTGGCCGAAGAAGCACTGGTTGGTTTAGCAACAATATTATTCCTGGGCGTGGGAGCGCAATGGCTGGCGTGGCGACTTCGCTTGCCTTCGATATTATTACTCTTGACCTTAGGCTTTATCGCGGGGCCGATTACCGGGTTTTTACACCCGGATGAACTTCTCGGGGAGTTACTGTTTCCGATTGTATCATTTTCCGTCGCGATAATTCTATTTGAAGGCGGCTTGACCTTGCGT
>JAABXR010000385.1:0-678 GCA_011776225.1 Phycisphaerae bacterium | reverse complement strand
ACCTGGGCAGTGGCAGCGGTGGCAGCTCGTTTTGTTTTAGGGTTGAGCTGGTCGCTGGCCGTTTTGCTAGGGGCAATATTGATTGTGACCGGTCCAACAGTCATCGGACCACTGCTGCGACAAATACGGCCGACTGGAAAGGTTGGTGCTATCCTAAAATGGGAAGGCATTTTGATTGATCCAATCGGGGCGGTTTTAGCCGTTCTTATCTTCGAAGCAATTTTGGTCGGAGAGTTCGATCAAGCAACCAGTGTCGTCATCACCGGTGTTTTAGAGACGCTCATTATCGGGGTGGTGCTAAGTCTAGTCGGAGCCGGGGCGATGATTATTTTTCTGCGCCGGTATTGGATACCGGACTACCTGCAAAATAGTGTCTCCTTGCTGGTTGCATTGTGTTTGTTTGCCCTTTCTAATGTGCTGCATCCTGAGGCCGGTCTGGTCACAGTCACGTTAATGGGAGTCTTCCTGGCAAACCAGAAGTGGGTTTCTATTAAACACATTGTTGAATTCAAAGAAAATTTGCAAGTCTTGTTAATCGGCGGCTTGTTCATTCTTTTGGCATCGCGGCTCGATATTCAAGGTATACTCGACTCAGGTTGGCGCGGGTTGTTGTTCCTGGCCATCCTGATATTTATCGGTCGGCCGTTAGCAGTCTTTGCCTCCACACTAGGGTCCACC
>JAABXR010000136.1:707-1115 GCA_011776225.1 Phycisphaerae bacterium | reverse complement strand
TTCGTCTCGCCAGCGACTTCTCCCACGCCACCGGATCATGTTTCAGATTATCATGTTCCAAATCAATATAAACGAACATACCTTCCTCTTTAACCCACCTTTTCAAAAATGGAAGCGTTCAGACTTTTGTTTTTTGGCACTATAGACTTGAGTTGAAAGAAACCAAAAAACAAAAGTCTATAGAAGGACTGAACGGACACTCAAAAATCAAGAAACGACTATCTGGCAGAATTTTAAACCATAGATGACAATTCACAAGCCCAATTAACGATTTAAACACCCTGACTGTAAAGCAGAACACAGCAAGCGCCCCGGTACCATGCTACTATATGGACAGTTAAGAAACGGCACAACAAAAGGCACACAAAAAACACGGCACAATCCTCTTCCTCCTCTTTCCAAATTCCT
>JAABXR010000136.1:390-616 GCA_011776225.1 Phycisphaerae bacterium | reverse complement strand
GACCCAATCCCCGGACGGCCGAATCCTGCCCTCCGCCGGCCGGAGCATCCAACACTAAAACAAAACTACCAAATACCAAATTGACCTCGCTTGGGACGGTATGTGGGACGATAGCGGCACGATCAATTGCTATGCTGTTCAATGTAAGGCTATGTTCAGACATAGAACCTTGAACGATGATAGCGAACACGGCCGAGCAGAACAGAAAATTATAGAGTGAGCATTT
>JAABXR010000136.1:0-303 GCA_011776225.1 Phycisphaerae bacterium | reverse complement strand
TATGTGAGGTTAACAATAATGAATGGACGTACTTTTTTGAAGGTCGCGGGACTGTCCCTCTTGTGGGGGCCGGCCTTCCTATATATGAATATCGCCGTTAAAGAGATTCCCCCGCTGACCCTCGTCGCCGCCCGGGTCAGTCTGGCGGCCCTTATCCTGTTGGTAGTTTTAAGAATTCAGGGCCGTTCCTTGCCCAAGACCGGGAAAAACTGGAAACAGTTCGCCTTCACCGGTCTGACCTACAATGCCCTGCCCTTTTTCCTCCTGACATGGGGCCAGCAGTATATCGACAGCGCCCTGGCA
>JAABXR010000224.1 GCA_011776225.1 Phycisphaerae bacterium | reverse complement strand
TGACACGTAAACGAGAAAATCGATCAGCGATAGCGCCTCCGATTAGTAAGAATAGGAATAAGGGTATCGTGGTAAGCATCAAAACCGTCCCCATCGCTGTGGCTGATCCCGTCTTTTCAAGAACCCACCAAGCTAGCGCAATTTGATACAGGCTATCTCCCAGGCGAGAGATCGTTTGTCCACCCCAGATAAGCGCGAACTCCCGATGTTTGAGGGCATGGAAAATTTTCATTTTACCTCCTGATCTCAAAAGAGTATGGAATGTTCAGTTCATACGTGTATAGAGAAATAGGCCACAAAAAAACCTTCCCGGAGACAAATTGCTCCGGGAAGGTTCCAAGGATGTCTTCGTTGATACGAAGGCTAAAAAGAAAAATACTTCGCCCACCGTCAAGGTATGTAGAGCAAGTTGCTAACTTCCTCGCAGCAGCAAAGACAAGTTGCCAACTTGTCCTACAATTCCTAGAGGATAAATTTATGTGGTGGGCAAAGTGCCTAGAAGATACAGTATTCTTCTCAGGTTGTCAAAATCAGTTTCGGGATTTAAGGCAACTTATGATCGTTACAGTTATCCAACTGTAACGGGTATTTTGGCGAGTTAACTCGGCTAACTATGGGGTTACAGTTTCAAAACTGTAACCATCGAATTTCCCCCAAAGTGGAATACCCCCATTTGCCTATCCGGTCTCAAAGGCTAAAATAGTCATCTGACACATGACCTGGGCCTTGAGAACAGGAGAGGGTAGATAGTAAACAGGGAGCGTCTGAGGAAGCGAGTTCTTTTTGGAGTCGATGCTTCAGCCGGGTAAACCGGCTGAAGCCTTCGACTCTATTTTTATCTTTATTGATTTGTGGCTACTCATCTTACCTAGGCAACGAAAGGAAAACACAATGCTACGAGTTGGTATTATTGGGTATGGCAGCCGGATTAGTAATATGGCCAAGAGAATGGCTATGTTCGGGATACCGTATCGGGTGACGGCGATCGCCGACCCGCGTGCGGCCGAAATTCAAGCCAGTCAGGATGACTTTCTGACGGAGGCAAGCTTCTATGAAGCGGCGGACGAATTGTTAGCCCAGGCCGATCAATTGGACGGGGTGATGATCGGCACCCGCTGCCATTTGCACACCGAGATGGCTTGTAAAGTCGCGCCGACTAACCTGCCCCTTTTTTTAGAAAAACCGGTGGCTATTACCTTCGAGCAAGTCAAACAATTGGATGAAACATTTCGCACTGTTACCGCCCCGGTGGTCGTATCTTTCCCCTTGCGCTTAAGTCCAGTCCTGCAAAAGGTGCGGGAGATCATTGAATCGGGTCAGGTAGGGACCATCGAGCATATCGTGGCCTTCAACGACGTGCCCTATGGCTCCGGCTACTTCCGAAGCTGGCATCGAAATTATGAGCTGAACGGGGGTTTGTTTCTACAAAAGGCGACCCATGATTTGGATTACCTCAACTATCTGGTGGGACAACGGCCCAGGTGGATTAGCGCCATGAAGGCGCGCCGGGTCTACGGTGGCGACATGCCTTTCGATCTGCAGTGTAAAGATTGCCACCTCCGGGAGACCTGTCCGGAAAGTCCTTTCAACCGCTTTCGCTTTGGCTTTGAAAGTGAGCAGGTCCAGTTCAATGAGCGGCGTAACTACTGCGTCTTCTCCGAGGGGCTTGAACTTCAA
>JAABXR010000306.1:710-1250 GCA_011776225.1 Phycisphaerae bacterium | reverse complement strand
CCGGAAATTGGGGGGTGCGGGCGGCAGGTGGGAACGGCCGTCCTGGCGTTTATGAAATATGAGATATTCACTTTTAGTGTCCAAATTTGCCAGCGCAGGCAGTAGTTGTAGGATATACTGGCTGATACCACCCATTTGATAATAGGGCAACCGGCAGTCAATACCAACACGCATAGCGTTCCATTATAGACGATTTTCGTGGGATGCGTGGTATACTTGGTTGAAAAGCAGTAGTCAGTAGTCGGTAGTCAGTAGGTTGTGCTTGAAGGCCGAAGGATGCATAAATATCGAGAATTGAAAGTTTGGCAAAGAGCGATGGCCTTTACTGTGGAAATTTATCGGGAAAGCCAGCATTGGCCTTCCGAAGAAAAATTTGGATTAATCAGTCAAATTCGACGAGCAGCCACTTCTGTTCCACTAAATATTGCAGAAGGAGCTGGGAATAGCTCAAAGCAGGAATTTTGCCGGTTCTTACAATTTTCATTAAGGTCAAACTACGAAGTGATGACAGCGGTTGATATTGCCCGAGGGCTAAAATAT
>JAABXR010000306.1:385-622 GCA_011776225.1 Phycisphaerae bacterium | reverse complement strand
GATCTAACTCCCATCAGAAGAGAAAAAAATAAAGCAGTAATTCATTCCCCAAGTTCATCTTACTAAATAGAGATTACTGACTACCGACTACCGACTACTGACTACCGAAAAAGGAGAAACCAATGGCAAAAAATGGCACACTCAACCAGGAAGAATTAAGTGAACTTGTTAGCCGTCTGGAATGGATGGATGAAGAGCGACGAAAAACCGGCCGAAAGTTGGCGGAAATGGAACAAC
>JAABXR010000306.1:0-311 GCA_011776225.1 Phycisphaerae bacterium | reverse complement strand
GGAGCTGGAAGAAAAACTTTCCAAATCCTCTTCCCAACTGGCCCGCCTGTCCCAGGTAGATGCCCAACTGCGGCAGTTCAAGGATGAACTCGTGCAGCTCATTGAACAATATGATGATCGTACTGCCAAAACGATGGATGAGTCCACAAAACTTCGTCGGGTAGAGCATGAGATTCAAACCAGAGAGCTGGCTGAGATACGTAAAGAGTTGGGCGCTATCGACCGTCTAGAAAACGAAATGGAAATGAGACAGGCTGAAGAAGCCCGGCTTGCCAATTTGCTTGGTCTCTTGAAAGGCCGGGTGGCAGGCA
>JAABXR010000030.1:1130-1456 GCA_011776225.1 Phycisphaerae bacterium | reverse complement strand
CTGAAACTAGCGCAACTTTATTCGGGTCTTCCGACAAATCAGTGGGTGAAAAACATATAGTATAGAAAAACTTGAAGCGCATCGGGTGATTGTTCATTATTACAGTCGCCAAACCAATAAAAACAAACAGAAAACCACGATGCGCATAAGAACGTTACTGAATAATTGCCACAATCTCAAGTCCTTTGTGTATAAGACAGAGAGTCTTGAGGATATAGCGGGAAGACTCTCGCTGGTCGTTGAAATAGAGGCACGTAAGAACGGCAAGGCGGTTTGTTCCTGTTGCGGGAACCCAGCCCCGGGGTACGACCAGACAAGCCAGACAC
>JAABXR010000030.1:0-1044 GCA_011776225.1 Phycisphaerae bacterium | reverse complement strand
GACGCGTAAATTGTAATCGATGCGGAATAAAGGTAGAGCAAGTACCTTGGTCAGATGGCAAACAACGGCTGACGCATGTTTATCAACAATTTCTGGCGAAGTGGGCCACGCGGATGTCCTGGTCAGAGGTAGCACGATGCTTTCAAACAAGTTGGGATCATGTCTACCGATCGGTAAAATCGATCGTAGAATACGGATTATCACATCGGCAGTTGAGCGGAATTAAGGCCATAGGCGTCGATGAAATCCAATATGGCAAAGGCCATCAGTATCTGACGCTGGTCTATCAGGTGGATGCCGGACACAAACGCTTGTTACATATCGCACCCAAACGAACGGTAAAGAGTTTATTAAGCTTTTTCCGACAAATAGGTCGAGACGGTTGTGAATCGATAGACTATGTTTGTAGTGACATGTGGAAGCCCTACTTGAAAGTGATTAGAAAGAAGCTGCCGACTGCGCTGCATATACTGGATCGATTTCATATCGTTGCTATGTTGAACAAAGCGGTTGATGAAGTCAGGCGCAGTGAAGCAAAGCGGCTTCGGGAGCAAGGTTACGAAGGCGTACTGGATCACAGCAAGTATTGCTTTCTAAAAAACGAAGAAAATCTGACAGAAAAACAAGCGCTCAAACTGAAAGACGTGCTTCAGTTTGATCTCAAAAGTGTCAGGGCTTATTTGTTGAAAGAGAGCTTTCAATTATTTTGGCGATACCGTTCGCCGTACTGGGCGAGATGGTATCTTAAAAAATGGTGTACCCGGGCAATGCGTTCAAAGCTTGATCCCATCAAGAAATTTGTGAAAACCTTAAGGCGACATGAGGAATTAATGATGAACTGGTTTAAGGCGAAAAAGGCGTATTCCTCCGGCACAGTTGAAGGATTAAATCGGAAGGTGAATCTCGTCACCAGAAAAGCATATGGATATAAGAGCTATGATGTCATGAAAATCGCTTTATATCACACAATGGGACAGCTTCCCGTACCGGAAACAACCCACAGATTTTGCTGACGAGGCATACTGTTTATCATTTTAAATGACC
>JAABXR010000100.1:1242-1383 GCA_011776225.1 Phycisphaerae bacterium | reverse complement strand
CGAAGAGTACTATCCGACCCGCACCGAGCAGGCATTGTTACGTAAACATGGTAACGATATTGCGCAGTTGATTGGCAACCGTTGCGTACTGATTGAACCGGGCAGCGGCAACAGTGAAAAGGTTCGCCTGTTACTGGATGA
>JAABXR010000100.1:853-1062 GCA_011776225.1 Phycisphaerae bacterium | reverse complement strand
GGTGATCTTCTTCCCCGGTTCCAGTATCGGCAACTTTGAGCCTTCAAAGGCGATCGGCTTTTTAAAAAATCTGGCCAACGTGGCCGGTGCCAACGGCAGTCTGTTGATCGGGGTGGATCTGAAAAAGGATCCGGCAATACTCAATGCTGCGTATAACGATGCCGACGGGGTAACAGCGGCTTTCAATCTCAACCTGTTACACAGAATCA
>JAABXR010000100.1:303-792 GCA_011776225.1 Phycisphaerae bacterium | reverse complement strand
AATCAACCGCGAACTCGACGCCGATATCGACATTGATAACTTTGCACATCATGCTTTTTATAATCCCGAACAGGGAAGGGTGGAGATGCATCTGGTCAGCCAACGGCCACAAATATTAAATATCGCCGACCAACAGTTTGAACTGGCGCAAAATGAGCACATCCACACCGAAAATTCCTACAAATACACCGTTGAAGAATTCATCGAGCTCGCCGCGCAAGCCGGATTTACCAGCCGCCAAGTCTGGACCGACGACAACAATTTATTCAGCTTGCATTATTTCGATACGGCTCAATAATAGAACATTGCAAAAAAGCTAAGGCCGTAGAAGGCACATAAAGCACGCAAAGAAAAATCTTCGGTGATTGTAAAACATTTGGCACCAGTAAATCTGATGCCAAATGTTTTGTAATCGGCTTTTTTCTTATTCCATAATGCAGAAACAGAATCAACAGGTCATTTACTCATGCCATTAACTTAAATAACTAA
>JAABXR010000100.1:0-223 GCA_011776225.1 Phycisphaerae bacterium | reverse complement strand
TATTTGACTGCCTATATCGGTCTTTCATAGTGATAACTGTTAGATTTAATCTCCTTGCTCGCTAGAATAAACGGATATGTGATTTCCCGCACATATCAACGCTGCACAGGGTCGTGCTCAAAATAATAAGTCATTCTGGGAATAGCGACTTGATTGACCGATTACGAGCACAATCTGTGTCACGCCTTATACTGCTTGTCACGCTGGTCGTGGCACTGGTACC
>JAABXR010000189.1:994-1230 GCA_011776225.1 Phycisphaerae bacterium | reverse complement strand
ATTCTGTTATTTCTCTGTGTGCTCGTTTTAATTCCTGCCAACATTGTTCGCCCTCAAGAAAAGCCGCTTCTTGTAGCCGTCGAAGTGATGGCCCCATGTGTCATGAAATCAGATGAGGCCTATACGGGCTTTGAGATTGAACTTTGGGAGGAAATCTCAAAAGATCTGGGGTTAGAATTTTCCTATTATGAAACCAATATGGACGGAATTTTTAGGGATTTGATCGAAGGAAGGGC
>JAABXR010000189.1:244-901 GCA_011776225.1 Phycisphaerae bacterium | reverse complement strand
GCGTTCAGTCTGATCGGACCTGTTAAATCCCTTTTTTCACCACTTGTGATGAAAGCTTTGGCCTACCTTGGCCTTTTTCTTATTGTTTGCGGTCATGTGTTCTGGTGGGTGGAAAAGGGCAAGCACATTATCAGCGTGAACTATTTTCCCGGCATATTTCAGGCATTCTGGTATGTTATGGTGACGATGACGACAGTGGGATATGGGGACATCGTACCCCGCAAGTGGGTTGGCCGTGTTATGGCGTTTCTGGTTATGCTGATCGGGATCGGCTTTTTCGGATGGGCTATCGCTCAATTATCGTCGGCCATTACTTTGCAAAAACTGCATTCCGATATCACCCACCACCGGGATCTTCGCAACAAAATGGTTGCAACTGTTGCCGGCACTACAAGTGTCGATGCCCTTGATGATCTCGGTGCGATCGTTGTCCCCGTTAAAGTGATAGATGAAGCCATTGAAAAGCTTTTACAGCATAAAGTCGATGCAGTCGTTTTCGATTCTCCCACAATTCTTTATTATGCCCATTATGAAGCGGCGGGAAAAGTGGCTGTCGTCGGCAATCTTTTTGATCTACAATATTACGGATTTTTGTTTCCCCAAGGAAGCGAACTCCGCGAACCGGTCAACCGGGCTCTATTGAAGATGCATGAAACC
>JAABXR010000189.1:0-238 GCA_011776225.1 Phycisphaerae bacterium | reverse complement strand
TGGATCCTATTAACGACGATTCCGAACGAGATCAATAAAATCTATACACTTATCATGCGCATTTTTGATAATAGCTGCACAGGTTTCACGTTTTTCTTCTCAACCATCATTACTGCATTACGTCTAAACAGGCGCCTTGTATGGGCAATCATGTCAGGAAGCGCCACCGGCTTGCTGATGTTTTGTTTTGTACCTGCTTGCATCGCCGGCTATGACACGTTTAAAGATTACGATTGCG
>JAABXR010000290.1:1251-1497 GCA_011776225.1 Phycisphaerae bacterium | reverse complement strand
CAAATAGCCGTGTTTATAGCCTGTTTGCCTGAGATACCGGTGCATAAGGGATACCAATCTGGAATCATCCAACAATACGGTACGTCTTTTACCACCCTTGCCCATGACGGTAATATGTTCGTCATCAAGTCGCAAATCAATGTCTTCAACATGAAGCGCCAGCGCTTCACTGATTCGTAACCCCATTTCAAACAACAAACGAAACAGGAGCCTATCGCGGAGTTGGCCGGCCGGTATTTGAGCCAG
>JAABXR010000290.1:925-1209 GCA_011776225.1 Phycisphaerae bacterium | reverse complement strand
CGGACACGATCTACCTTGGCCATCGGGTTGACGAGAATCAGTTCCTGTTTGTAGGCCCAGTTGAGAAAGCTGGCCAGGCTGTTTTGCTTTCGTGCCTGGCTGGCATCACTCAAATCGGCGTGCTGACGAAAAAAGCGACGCAAATCGTCTACCCCAATGTCTTCAAGTGGTTTGGAATAGGTAGCGGCAAACTGTTTCAAATCTGTCGCATAAGCCCGCCTGGTATGGGGAGAACGGCCGGCATGAGTCAAATCCTCCAAAAATTTGGCGATGGCTTCTGTCAC
>JAABXR010000290.1:0-881 GCA_011776225.1 Phycisphaerae bacterium | reverse complement strand
GAGGGAGAAAGGTCCTTATTTGCCCTTTTTTCTGTGATAAGCATACTTCTCGCAGTATTTTCTATCCACCCTATTTTCACAGAAAAGGAGTAAATAATGCCTGTCGAATTCCTGACCTCAGAACAAGAAGCTCAATACGGTCACTATGTTGGTGTCCCATCAGCCAAGCAATTGGCGCAATATTTTCACCTGGATGATGGCGACTTGAAACATATCAAGGCGTTGCATGAAGATGATACCCGGTTAGGCTTTGCTGTCCAATTGGGTACGACCCGATTCCTGGGGACGTTTCTCAGCGACCTGACAGAAGTACCCGATAATGTCGTCGAGTACATGGCTCGCCAACTTGATGTGGCCGTATCCCTCTGGCAAGCGTACAGCGAACGGTCCCAGCGACGACATAAAAAGAAAATACGGGAGTTGTATGGCTTTGAGGATTTTCGTCAGAGCCAGAAGCCGTTTTTCTTACTTCGTCATTTGTACGCCCGTGCCTGGCTGACGGCTGAAAGGCGTTTGGTACTTTTTGATGCGGCCACTGCCTGGTTGGTGCAGCATAAAGTACTGTTGCCTGGCGCGACGGTGTTGGAGCGGCTGGTTGCGCGTGTGGTTGACCGGGCTAACAAGCGGTTGTGGACAGGATTAATCAAGCCGCTTGACGAACAGCAAACACAACGGTTGAGAGGGTTACTTGAAATCGAAGAAAACAGCCGCTTTTCCAAGCTAGAACTGCTGCGCCGCCAAGAAACGTGGGCGTCTTCTTTAACAATTAAATCGGCTATGCAGCGTCTGGATAAGATACGGGCGCTGGGAGTTAGTGATATTAACCTGACGCTCTTTCCGGTGGGCCGTATCAATGCCTTATCGCGTTATGGGCTGGCTTC
>JAABXR010000346.1:901-1656 GCA_011776225.1 Phycisphaerae bacterium | reverse complement strand
AGCTTGTTCTGCTTTTCGAAGTCATCTCCGCCCTGATTGGTAGCATGTTCGGCGTATAATCGATCCAGTTCTCTCAGTTTGGCCCTTATTTCCTTATCTGTCATCTTCTTTGCCTCTCTATCCTATTCTGAACCCGGTCAGGTTAAAAACACGTAGGCCCAAATGGTTTTTCTTTTTGCGTTTTTCCACTTTTCTGGGTTTCTTCCGGTCGTGCTCCTTGATGTTGTTGAATAGTAACAATATTATCGCTGATGGAGAGCTGCACCCACTTGTAAGCACTGTTGATCACGGGTTGATTCATGGGAAGCCGCTTGCGGGTAAAAAAAAGTACTCTGTCCGTAGACCAGCGCTCAGGATAGTATTGGCGCCAGTCAAATTCGAACTTTCCCGAAAAAATGATGGCCTGGACGATAAGGTGGCGGGGCGGGGACGGTATGGCACACTTTAACCGTTTCTCGATCTCAGCTTTGACCTTTTGGCTCATATCTTCAACCACCACCTGGGTGGGGTACTTATCACCTGGCGGTGAATTGCCAAAATTTCTTTTGACCTTGGCAAGATCTTTTAATATACCGCGGGCATCCCAGAAATCAAGATCGGTGTAGATATGGTACAGTCCCTTGCCCTTGGAGGCCAAGTCATAGATAATGCGGGCCATTTTCTTCCTTGTAAAAAAAGCTGGGATTATTATCTGAACCCCAAAAGGTTCTCTCTAGTGAGCAACCACAATAAAAATTCTACTTTATATTGCTTTA
>JAABXR010000346.1:0-775 GCA_011776225.1 Phycisphaerae bacterium | reverse complement strand
ATGCCGGCGGCTTTCGCTGCCGCCACCCCATGAGGGGCATCCTCAATCACAAGACAATTCTCAGGGTCCACTCCTAGCTTCCCGGCAGCTGAGAGATAAATATCCGGTGAAGGTTTCCCTCGAGCCACCTGGTCACCACTCAAAATGAGATCGAAGAGCTCGGTAATATTGAGCCTGCTCAAGGCCAGATCCACAAGCTCTTGCGGTGATGAGGTGACCAAGCCAGTCTTAATCTGCGCAGCCTGCACTGACCTTACTAACTGCAAAGCGTGCGGCATCGGTCGGAGGAACTGCCGGAAGAGGTCGGCAACTAGCTGGTTACGCTCTGCAACCACATCGCTCACGCTCTCTTTGAGATCGTAGTGTTTTATCAAGAAACCGACAGCTTCGCTGGAGTCTAGTCCCATCATCACAGTTTTCAGTTGCGACGAGTAGCGAAGATTTCGACGAGCTAGGAGCTGTTGTTCAGCTTTCGACCACAGCGGTTCACTGTCGATAATCACCCCGTCCATGTCGAATAACACAGCTTCTAGTGTAGCCTGTTCTCTCATCACTTTCCTTCTGTAATTTATTATTAACCACAGAGAAACCAAAAAGTGCTATGCACTCAAATTCGAAATCCGAAATCCGAAGCACGAAACAAATACAAAATCCGAATGCTCAAATGTTCAAAACATAAATAACTAAAGAGATTCATCTAATGTTTTTGTCATTTGAATTTTGGTAATTCGAATTTGTTTCGGATTTCGATATTCGGATTTCGGATTTCACTGGA
>JAABXR010000268.1:1273-1533 GCA_011776225.1 Phycisphaerae bacterium | reverse complement strand
ATATCGGAGGCCATTAGCGCCGGATAAGTGAACAAGCCAACACTGACGCGTTCTTTCTGTTTTTCGGATTTCTCCTTGAACTGGGTCATGCGCTCCATCCAGCCCATCGGCGTCAGGCAGTTGAGGATCCATGCCAGCTCAGCATGCGCACTGATGTGCGACTGCACGGTCAGCGCCGAACGTGCGGGATCGATGCCGGCGGCAAAAAGCAGGCCAGCCAGCTCGCGTGTCTTGGTTTTCAGCACCTCCGGGTCGGGCGG
>JAABXR010000268.1:285-1240 GCA_011776225.1 Phycisphaerae bacterium | reverse complement strand
CTCGTCCTGCGATGCCACCCAGCGACGAATAGCCGCCAAATAGTTCCCGATATGGATGTTCCCCGTAGGTTGAATTCCTGAAAATACTCGTTTCTTCATGGTCTTGGTAAACCTCTTTTCGTGTATAGAATCAAAAAACCTGTCATCGCCATTAGGGACGAGAGCAGGTTCCCGCGGTACCACCCTGGTTAGGTGACCTCTCCAGTGTTGAAAAATAAAAAACCGTCGATGCGACGGAAGTTTGAATAGAGGCCAGCCTCACTTTGATCGGGTACGGCGTTTTTGAGCGCGATACCCTTTACCCTGGTAACGGTGGCAACTCCGGCTCAGGCTAATCGACTATGATCTTTCGCCCTGCAACTCTGAGGTCCATTCGGCGCCGGCGTGCGGGCAATGATTTCACCGTTCCATCGCTCTCTATGCCGTCGTTTCGACGCGTACTCGTCCTCTTCACTGTCTTTGTGTGTTGAATTGTAAGCAAGTTTATAACAAGAGAGAGGAGGGTTGTCAAGTGAATTTATGTGAGTGTGGGATTCGGCGTGAATAGATTCGGAGAGATCGATATATTTCGAAACTATGGAGAGGTGCATGAAGGCGATCTGTGTAAACGCCATAGATTCACTGGATTTCTGCATCAGTTCTGCCATGAGAAGATATATCTGCGGGTTCCATAGGATAAACAGAAACCAACCCTACAGGTAAACTGAGGTGGTTGGGTTGGGCAGGTGAACAAAAAAAGTTGGGGGCAAACTTCCTCATCCAGTCGATGTATAGATTAAGGATAATTGGTACCTACAAAGTCAGAAATTTGTGTCTCAAAATCGATTTGCTATGCTAAAATTATCCCGGCGATGGAGGATCAAACATAATTTTCAATAATCACCAATTCTACATAAATAGATAATCGTTCGTGAAATCAGCCCATGATTGACGGACAATTTTGTTATCCTCCTTC
>JAABXR010000268.1:0-217 GCA_011776225.1 Phycisphaerae bacterium | reverse complement strand
TTTCATATAATATTCCCTCTTTCCGAAGACAGGTAAGATCACCATGATGGACGAGAATAATAACTCAAAAACTAACTACTCAATATCGATCGTTATTCCCTGCTATAACGAAATCAAAACCATTGAATCAATCATTAAAAAAGTCAAAAAAGCGACAATCAATTATGACAGGGAAATTCTTGTTGTCGATGATTATTCCACGGATGGTACCCGAGAT
>JAABXR010000376.1:349-1157 GCA_011776225.1 Phycisphaerae bacterium | reverse complement strand
AAAACTGTTTACCCGGAGGCTTATCGTTACAGCCTCGCTACCGATCACAACGACAATAAACTTGTGGTGCTCGAAGCGATGAGCGAGGGCGTAGTATTTACTTCTCGTGAACACCTGGCCACCACAGATTCCCTTGCCGTTTTACGCCCAAGGCTTTCCAGGATAGAAAAAGCAAAGGCACTGCTAAAGGCATTTTCCTACAGTGGTCGGCCCTATGACTTTGATTTCGATTTCCGGACAGACAGTCAACTTGTCTGTACCGAGCTTGTCTACAAGGTCTACGAGCCGGAACAAGGGTATCGTGGCATCCGCTTTCCCCTGCGCAGTGTCGCGGGACGACCTGTAATCACTGCCAACGATATTGCAAAACAATTTGATCAACACTATGAAAAATCCGGCCAACAATTCGATTTGGTTCTGTTTCTGGATGGAAATGAACGTGATGGAAAGGCTGAAAAAGCCGGTATCGAGCGCTTTCGTGCCAGTTGGAAACGCCCCAAGTGGCATATCCTGACTCAAAATACCCCTTTTGCTTCACGCTGAGCAAACGCCTCGGTGACAACAGAGAACGTGATTGAAAGGGGATAAATACTAGGGATCGACATGGACAGCATAAAAGGAAGTATGGCTAAGGCATCAGTAACATCCTTTGCTTTGATGTCTGGGTGACTGGCCAGCATTACGGCCTGCCGTTTAAAGTCGAGACTATATGTGTTGTGTTTTCGGTCTTTCATTTGACACCTCTTCTTCTCTGTGAAGATTTAGGTGTCTACTAAAACGGGGTAACTCCGTCCACCGGCATTCACCT
>JAABXR010000376.1:0-174 GCA_011776225.1 Phycisphaerae bacterium | reverse complement strand
CAGTTGTTTTACGATGGTTAGGCCAAGTCCGCTACCGCCTGTACTGCTGTTGCGTGAATGATCCAGGCGGTAAAAAGGACGAAATACGGCTTTTTTCTTGTGCTCGGGAATACCGGGTCCTCGGTCCAGAATCTCTATGGTGAGATTGTCCTCTTTACCCTCTTTTTTCACGAT
>JAABXR010000089.1:902-1804 GCA_011776225.1 Phycisphaerae bacterium | reverse complement strand
CGCACGAATACCTAGGTAAAAAAACCTATGTAAAAATACCTAGGTATAAATACCCATAAAAATTTTAGACAACCGTCACAGAAACCCCACCACAAGCTGCCCGACGGTGATGGCCGCACAACAAAGTGGTGGAAACACAATTAATTTGTCAGGAAAATTTCACGAACAGAACTTCCGTGAGAATGAAAAAGGTGTGTTTTTAAGAGGATGGCGCGCCCTGCTTGCGACAGTATCGCAACAAGAGCTAAAGAATGTTTTCGTTCACTGTTCAGAGAGGATTTTGCAAAGAGTGCTTTANNACTGACCAGTCCAGCCAGGTGCTGAACGCCTAGTTTTGTCATCAGTGCCGCACGATACTTCTCTACTGTACGAAAACTGATATCTAGTTCCCTTGCGATTTCCTTATTGGTTTTCCCTTGCATGATTAGCACGAAAGTCTGGCGTTCTCGTGCACTTAGTTGACTCAACTGTTGACAGCGTGATTCTCGCTCTGCTTCCACTTCGCTGCGAGAGCGGTATACCTCCAGTGCTTCTGTAACCCGGCTCAGAAGTACTTCGCGGGTGAACGGCTTTTCCAGAAAATCGACCGCACCACCCTTCATCACCTTGACTGAGGTAGGGATATCGCCATCACCAGAGATAAAAATAACAGGGATCGGTGAATCCTTTTCAATGAGGATCTGCTGCAGAGCCACACCATCCATATCCGGCATCCGCAGATCGAGCACCAGACAGCCCGCCTGTTCTTCCCGATATTCCTCCAGAAACTTCTGTGCTGAACCATAGTCCTTTACATGCAGGCCTGCCTGGCTAAGAGATAAAGCAATGGCCTTACGCACGATAGCGTCATCGTCCACCAGATAAACGGTCGGTTGCTCGCTCAACACCTACCTCCTCATTAT
>JAABXR010000089.1:247-847 GCA_011776225.1 Phycisphaerae bacterium | reverse complement strand
AGCATTTATTCTGAAATTTAAAACTTTTAACCACAAAGATTAAATTCTATCGTCATAAGCCAGGACTTTGAGGCTCATAAGGCTACGGAACCCTCGCACAAGACCCCATAAAAACAATAAAGGAAAGAACATGGTTTGGATTATAAAGATAACGATCAGATTAACCGCATGTTCGCTGGCATCGGCAGCCGCAGCTTTATAACGTTCTATATAATCCTGTATATCCATTCGGGTGGTTGCACTTTCATAAAATCGCTTTACCTTGTCCATCAATGTCTCATCCGGCAACGTGGGGATGGTTTTCTCTCGGCTCTCATTGATCATACCGATCTCTTCAGCCGTCTGCTCTATATGTTCGGTGGAAGCCACATACTGCTCTTCAAGAAAGAGCCGAAACATCCCTTCGCCGACAAACGCCATCACCGGCACGGCAAAACGCAGGAAAAGAAGAAAAATCGCCAGCTTGAACACTAGCAAACGCACCCGGCCTGCCACCGCGCCGGAAATCCACAGCAACATGACCAGCAGCAGAAGCACTCCTCCCAAAATCACAGTAAAACTTTTGGAGGCAAAGATGGTCATCATCACCTTCTGCACTCC
>JAABXR010000089.1:0-165 GCA_011776225.1 Phycisphaerae bacterium | reverse complement strand
GAAATTGATTCCAACACCAGCCGGCTGGATCGCCACTTCGGTGCCCTGTGCAACGGAGATCACTCCGTTAAGACTCCTGGCCACTGCAAAAGTCACCAGCGCACGCTTGAAACCCCGATCCGTATATTCCCGCCCTACCTCATCAATAATACCGAAGCCCGCGAT
>JAABXR010000132.1:698-1256 GCA_011776225.1 Phycisphaerae bacterium | reverse complement strand
TGCCGTTTTAGATGAAGCCGAATCCGGCGGTCATCTAGATTAAAGGATTAAACGGATACCTTATCCAGGTAAGCGTCCAGCCGGTCAAGGGTTTCATTGAAGCCTTGTTCCATACCCATTTCCAAGACTTGCTGGAGTTGTGCAGCCGTTTCAAACAGCGTCTTTGAGATCAGCCGGGTCTTACCATTTTCTTCGACAAACTCGACCATGATCACCATCTCCGGTGTGCCCTCAATCCGATTGCCTTCGGAGTCCACAAAGGTATCCTTGTAAACAATGCGTTCCGGCTCAACAATTTCCTGGTAAACGGCTTTGCCCCAGCTTTCCATGATGTCACCGTCCTCCGAGCCGACGGAACCTTTCATGCAGTAGAACCAGACGCCGCCGGGGCGGAAGTCCACCTCACAAACCGGCAAAGTCCAACCTTTTGGTCCCCACCAATTTTTAAGATGTTCGGCCGTTGAATAAGCTTCAAACACTAATTCGCGAGGGGCATTGAATACGCGCTCCATAACGAATAGCCGATCATTATTTTCTGTCATTTTTATCTCCTTTCTG
>JAABXR010000132.1:0-592 GCA_011776225.1 Phycisphaerae bacterium | reverse complement strand
GCTAACCAACCCGACTTCTTTCAAGACCCGTAGATGCTTTGATGTTTGGGGCTGCTTCATGCCAAGTGTCTCGGCAATTTCATTGACGGATAGTTCCCCTTTTTTTAGCAGGTCAATGATGTCGCGTCGTTGGGGTTCTGCAATGGCGTTATAGACATCAGCGGTGGTGGGTAAGCGTGCCATATCTATATTATATTCCTATATGGGAATATGTCAAGACCCAAAAAAGACTCCCCCTTTATTCTTTAGTTCGACTGTACCTCATTGGGCCGAATAATTAACACGGCCGCATTGGTACCACGCATCACTTTTTCGGTGACACTACCATAAACCCAACGTCTTAGACCAGTTCGGCCGTGTGTGGTCATCACAATCAGTTCGACCTCTTCGGCCTCTGCGAAGTCCAGGATGCTCCTGGCCGGGGTGCCTTCCATCACAACTGTTTCAACGGTCAAGCCTTCCTGACGATAAGGTTTGGCCACTTTGTTCAAATAGTTAACCAGGTGATCATCTTCAGGTTCTCTTTGAACATGACGACTCAGACCAGCTTCAGCCAGTTCCAGCATACTTAGCTCAATCGCCCCCAGATTCG
>JAABXR010000305.1:803-1086 GCA_011776225.1 Phycisphaerae bacterium | reverse complement strand
CTGTCACAGCGAGGCAAAAAGTTCCGGGTATCGTTGTTGCCGGGGAGAAACTCGGCCACCACAGTCTTCTCAATTAAGGTGAGGTAGTCACTGTCATCGACGGAGAAATGCTCGCCGGTAGGCCGCGTCAGCCCTTTCCGGATGTTCCGGGCCTCCGGTGCGGGAAAAGGTGTACCCTGCCCAGATCCCGGTCAGGAGAGGGACTGTTGTACGTGAAAGCTAAGATACGCCCCTATTTTTCCGTCGAAGCGGGGATCAAAGACTCAATGAGAGAAACAATCTC
>JAABXR010000305.1:0-714 GCA_011776225.1 Phycisphaerae bacterium | reverse complement strand
CGTCCTTGCGGATCTCGCGGGTCGCCTGGAAGCCGTTGAGGATAGGCATTACCACGTCCATCAAAATAATGGATGGCTTATGCTCTTGCGCCATCTGGATGGCGCTCTCCCCATCATAAGCAGAAATGCATTCATACCCCAGGGCGGCAAATTGACGTGTCAGAACGAGATGTATCGTTTTGGAGTCGTCGACAATAAGGATTGTATCGCCGCCCTCCGGCTTGATGCGTTCGGTCACCGAATCCCCCTCCTCAGCCTGCTGATCGCCAGGTTCAGTATTACGGTGGAAAATCCGAGCAAAATCAATTCGCGACATTTCAATCCCTCTTTTTCTTCTCTACTTCGCTAGCCTGCTGAGTTCAGTCTACAGGATACAGCCCATTCAAAGCAGTATAATGAAAGTTGCGATGATAATTGCGACGAATAGCGCATTTAAGATCATTTCACTACAACACTGGCTCGATCCTTGTCGTACCTCACCATGAATGTTCAGGTAGTTTCAAGCCACAAGACGGCCATTATCATCACAAAAACCATGGTTTTTACCCGCATATTTGTAAAAAATATACCCAATCCACTTTTACAGCAGAAATTTTTCAAGATTTCAGTAACGTTTTTGGGTAAAATAGCGCGCTTTTCGAGGCCGGACAGGTGAGAGGCGGTGGTTAGAACCAATCGACTCGACACATTGCTTTGAGCCGCCACAAGGCTTAG
>JAABXR010000239.1:636-1830 GCA_011776225.1 Phycisphaerae bacterium | reverse complement strand
AATTATGAAAATGATAATCGTGATGGCGGAACCCAAGCCATACTCCTTCGCTCGACCGGATGCGAACGCAAAATTATACACATATGAGATCAGAATATCGGTATGGCCTGCCCTGGTTGCCGAGCCGGCAATCGGCGGGCCTCCTTCGATAAAAAGAAATATCAGGTTGAAATTATTGAAATTGAAAGTGAAAGAAGCAACCAACAATGGACCGACAGCCACCAACAGAAGCGGTAAGGTGATCCGGAAAAACCTTTGGAATGAGTTGGCCCCATCGACTTTGGCGGCTTCATACAAATCTTCAGGAATAGCCTGTAACGCGCCGCTGCAGATGAGCATGAAGTAGGGGTAGCCTAACCACAAATTAACAATCAGGATCGCGATTTTTGCGAGGTTGCCGTCTGCGAACCAGGCCGGGGCAATGCCGAATAAATCGTCCAGGGTGCGATTGATGACGCCGAACTGGTTGTTGAACATGCCGCGCCAGATAATGATGGTTATCAGGCTGGGAATGGTATAGGGGATGAGCAGGAAAGACTGAATGATTTTGCGGCCTGGAATCGTTCTGTCATTGAAGAGGTAGGCGATACCTAATCCAAGGGCAAAGGTTGAAAAAACGCTTATAAAGGCAAAAACAAAGTTCCAGATGATAATGCGTACTAAAGGCCCTCTGAAGGCCGGGCTTTCAAAAAAGCGGGTGAAATTGCTAAATCCAACTGTTGCTTGAAAGCCGAAGGGCAGCTCATCGCCATTTTCGGCCGTCCAGATGCCTTCTACCGGAGCATATTCTATCTCTGTTTGGAGATCAACGACGACATCTTGTTCTTCGTTGTACTGGTACTTGGCCTGGAGCTGGGCCGCTTCGCGGGCAGATCGAATCTGGACGCCCTCCTCTGCTGCTCCGAATAGAATTTGAGATATCGTTTGATCGCTGGCTACGTCGAAAACCGTGAGGCGGGTGTATCCCTCAATTTCGGTGGGGATCCCGTCCTCATCAAGTTCTCCTATCCCTTGGGCTTCGGCGGATGGGATAAGAGGTTGTCCTGGGAAAGCCAAAAAACTCTCGCCGTCGGCGTTTTGGAGCCAGAGCGCGTACTCTCCCGCTTCATTACGGTAGCCTGTCCATGAGTAGGCCGCGCCTCCTTCGGGCAGGAAGCGTTCATTTTCAAGCTGTTCTATCGATTGGGCTTTGCT
>JAABXR010000239.1:0-613 GCA_011776225.1 Phycisphaerae bacterium | reverse complement strand
GGCCATTAAGATGAGACCTATTAGCATCCAGCGTAAGGGGTACATATCTCTGACGAGGATGATGTAGTTGATGAATGCCCCTATGACAACAATGACGATGCCAAGCGGCAGGAACCCTTCAGCAAAAGCGCGTAAGGCGAACCAAATTAAGAAGCCATCGATTGCCAATAACAAAACAAGGCGCAGGACCACATTTGTTAATGTGGCACTTGGCCCACCTCCCCCTGGTCTTGGCATGCTTAGATTTTGTGCTGCCATAAAACTGACCTCCTATCCCTCCTGGAGGAAGGGTCGCGACTTTTTCTTCCCAATAGTTTGTAATTCTATCGAATCAGGGCAATTTGCCCTAATAAAAAAGTGTGACCCAGAATTTAATCCGGGTCACACTTTTTAAATCAAAGTTGTTAGCCTACTTCAACTGTCAAGATCTTGGTTTCAGAATCCCAGATGAAGGTTACTTCAGATTCTTCTTCAACCGTAAAGGTGATGTTGTCACCATCGGCAACGCCATCCACGCCGTAGTTCTCGGTCCAGCTTCCATCGAGAGCGACTTTAACTTCATAGTCTCCAGCGGGGATGGTAAAGGTGCCGGAGTAAGTGCCGTCGCCGTTGT
>JAABXR010000241.1 GCA_011776225.1 Phycisphaerae bacterium | reverse complement strand
AACGAGGGGCTGTTCAATGGTCAACTTTGTTCGCTAGCCACAAGTCTAATGCGGTGAGTTTACCATCATTCCCGCCGAGATGCAACACAAGCATTTTTTGTTGTACTCAGTAGATCTAAATGAGGTTAATTTGAAGGCAAATTAAAAAGCCCAGTTGTATGACTGGACTTTGCTGGACAGCAATTTTACGTTTGCTACTTTGAGGCAGCATTTGAGGCTCTTGAGTTGCCTAATCACCTGCGCTGCTATTCCCTGGCGAATATTAGCCTCTACCCAAAACGGTTAGAGGTAACGCACCTCAACCCTATCAGGATTCGCCTCACGACACACCTCTACCTTAAATGGTAGCTCGCCCGCGCCAAGATAGTCGGCGATAAAGCGCTGTACAGATTGATTATGGCGACCGTTTAGATGAAACTCAAGGCGGCGGCCGTCCTCATTATATAAGGCACAATATCGCATTTCAACTGTGGCCAAGGGGCCTAACATCTGGCTGAGATAAGTCGGCAGGCCCACTTCTGAGATATAACCGTCGCGGATTTCGTTGAAGGTCTTGATAAGGACATGGTCTGGTGGGAAACCGGCCTGCAAACAATGAGCCTTACTTTTCAAAATATCTCTTATTTCCTTGGCTCCAAACCGAAAGGATGTTTTCGGCTGCATAACTTCCCCCTCCAGGGTTTAATTTGCTTTAAAGCACGAGCAAACTCACAGCACGAGAACAACTTCTTAAGTAGAAACGGATGTTAAAGAACAAATTGCTCACGCAGCATTGTCGTCAAGCTAGCCGATCACCCCTAGATCGGTTACCTGACTTGGATNNCGTTATCGTCAAGCTAGCCGATCACCGCTAGATCGGTTACCTGACTTGGTAGAAATATAAGCTATTTGGCTTAGTTAGTCAACTCATAATTAAGTCAAATAGCCTAAGCGCTTGGTAGGCGTAGCCTTGACGTATATTTTACGTAATATAAATGGCCCTTTTACCCTCAAAAATAACTGCCGGGGGAATTTTTCAAAACCCTCCTTTCGGTGTATAAATAGCCTCACCAGGTTTGTTTAGCCTAACATCAATAAGGTTTGCAGGGTAATTAGTTCTGCACTGAACACCGTAATTTTTAGGGAGCCCTCATGAGCCTTTAGCGTGCACCGGGGATGAAAATTCGTAGTAACGACTTTAGTCGTTTCCGGTCTTACGTTGAGAGGGCCTGAACGACTGAAGTCGTTACTACAAGCACTTATTTACAGAGAAGAGCAAGTTGATAACTTGCTCATAACACACACCATTAATACTTCAGGAGGTTAGATCTATGGTCAGCGGTAAAGAAACAGAAACCAAACTGAATCGCAAGCTGAAATTCGGCCAGATCGGCGGCGGCCGCGATGCTTTCATCGGCGCGGTGCATCGCCGGGCGGCCATCTCTGACGGCTTCACCGAATTTGTGGCCGGGGCTCTCTCCAGCACCCCGGAGAAGGCGAAGCTATCGGGCGAAGACTTGCTCCTGCCTCCGGAACGGAATTACGGCACCTGGCAAGAGATGCTGGAAAAGGAAAGCGCTCTGCCCGAAGGAGAACGGATTGACTTTGTCTCCATCGTCACCCCCAACCACGCCCACTTTGAACCGGCCATGGCCTTTGTTCAGGCGGGTTTCAACGTGATTATGGACAAGCCGATGGTCCACACCAGCGAACAGGCCCAGGCTTTGATCGAGGCGGTAGAAAAAAGTGGGGTGGTCTTTGGCATCACCCATAACTACACC
>JAABXR010000086.1:1311-1465 GCA_011776225.1 Phycisphaerae bacterium | reverse complement strand
TGACCACGCCGAAGTTGCCACCGCCACCGCGCACTGCCCAAAACAGGTCTTCATACTGGGCTTCGTTGGCGGTAATATATCGGCCGTCGGCCAACACCATATCGACTTCAATCAAATTATCAATTGTCAGGCCATATTTGCGGGACAGGTAGCC
>JAABXR010000086.1:952-1182 GCA_011776225.1 Phycisphaerae bacterium | reverse complement strand
CGCCACCCTGCACCCGTACAGTCCTTGCTTGCGGGTCAACACGAACCCCGTTCATGGGTGACAGGTCAATAACAAGACCATTATCGACCATTGCCAGACCGGCGCCGTTATGGCCGCCGCCATGGATGGCCAGGTCCAACTTATTCTGGCGCGCAAAATCAACGGCCGATATTACATCGGCTACGTTTTCACAACGAACGATCATGAGGGGTTGCTTGTCAATCATGGCA
>JAABXR010000086.1:643-907 GCA_011776225.1 Phycisphaerae bacterium | reverse complement strand
GCATTATATATGGTGCGGGCTTCTTCATATTTCTCATCCGATGGTGAAATCAGTTCACCGCGCAGCCCGGCATCAAAGCTTTTTATCGCCTCTTCATCTGGAAGGACGGCCGTCATCATTTCAGCATCTTTCAACATATTCAATTCACTCCTTATGAGAGTCGCAATAATTAATCGAGTTTTCCTCTATTAGGGTAGGACAATTAGACTGGCGTAACATGAGGCTTTTGTCATCATTTTGGAAAGAATTTGCCCGGACTGAATG
>JAABXR010000086.1:261-496 GCA_011776225.1 Phycisphaerae bacterium | reverse complement strand
GATTGCTTGGCAGCATTTATCGGATTGCGCCTAAACAGATGCAAATTTCAGGTAAGAACGTAAATTAAATATAACCTTGTGAACAGGAGAAAGTAGTTATGGCAGAGGAATTAGTAGAAAACATTGAAGAGACCTCCGAAACCCCAGCCTCGCCCACATCAATCGACGACTTAAAACCAAAAATGAAAGTGAAAGGCAAAGTTTCCCGGCTGGAACTGTATGGCGCTTTCATTGA
>JAABXR010000086.1:0-158 GCA_011776225.1 Phycisphaerae bacterium | reverse complement strand
GCCATCCTTCACATTTCCAAAATCGATTCTAAAGTTAATCGTGTTTCAGATGCCTTCAAAGTCGGCGACGAAGTCTCAGTTTGGATTGAGGAAGTAGACAAAGGGCGCAACCAGGTAACCGTCACCATGCTCGAACCATTGGCAGTCGAATGGAGCGA
>JAABXR010000396.1 GCA_011776225.1 Phycisphaerae bacterium | reverse complement strand
GCGTTTCCGGGCTGGTTCTAAAGGTGAACGTCTGCAGCCCGACCGGTTTGCCGGTCACGCGACGTCCTTCATGAACACCACGGTAGTGTTTTTTGAATGTTTCTTCCGTGTATTGCTCACCGATCCATAGAAATTCATCAAATTCAAGGATGCCGATACCGGCGGAGGCGCCTTCCGGTAAATCGCCCATGAGGTTGAAGGAAACCTGGTACACAGTGTCCGGTTTGACCTTTAGTGGTGAGAAATAGCCGAGGGAGTCAATCGAGTTGATGCTGCGGAACACCCAGCCGCGGCTGCCATCAGCTGCGTTTTCGGCGACGCCGGTGACTTTGACCAGGTGGTCGATAAAGGTGCGCCAGTACGGGTGTCGCTCGCTATCGGGTGGTGGTTGAAAATCTCCTACTCGAGGGAAAAGTGATAACTGTGGAGCTCCTTGAAAGTCTTCTTTGATTGGCGGGGTTGGGGGCTGTTTTTCTGAAATATCCTGTTCTTCTTCCCGGAGTTCGTCATCAGTTTCGTCTTCTTGAATCTGGTTGTCCGTCTCTTCTGCTTTGACAGAGTTCATCGAGTCGGTCTTAAGGCTGCCATTGGCTGGTTGAGGTGGAATTGTAATCGTTGGTGGCTGTTCTTCTTGGCAACCGGTCATTATAATGAGCAGACAAAAAAACAGTACAGGTAGTGTTTTGTGCATCTTCCTGGATATTCCCCCCTGAGGTTCGATTTTCTACAAGTTGTGCATTATAGAGAAAGTCTTTTGAAGATTCCAGAAGATAGCGAGAACGAAGCGAATATACAATCGGTTTCATAATAGTACAGTAAACAATCTCATGCAGGTAAACGTAAGACATTATTTTGTTAAAATATAGTGACAGTTACCTTATTTTCTACAAATGTACTCTAATAAGGTAACTGTCACCGAATTTTGAGAAAAGGGTATTTAAAAATGCTTAGGTATGATGATCATGGTTCCGGTGCTGTTGTTGTATTGATTCATGGCTTCCCGTTATGCCGAAAAATGTGGCGCCCGCAAATTGAGGCCCTTGCAGAGGCTGGTTATCGGGTGATCTGTCCTGATCTGCCGGGTTTTGGCGAAAGCCCACCGTTAACCGGTGATGCCAGTATGGATAGATATGCCGATGCGATCATGGAGCTTCTTGATACTCTCGGTATCGCCAAAGCCGTTATCGGCGGGATGTCGATGGGTGGTTATGTGTTGCTCAACCTGGTTGAGCGCTACCCGGCAAGACTTTCAGGCGCAATGTTTTTGGTTACACGCGCAGCTGCGGATGATGCTGCCGGCAAAGAGAAACGGACTCTGCTTGCCGGGGAAGTTCACAAAGGAAACAATCTGGTTGTTCCGGAGACCTTTGCCCAGGTTTTGTTTGCCGCCGAGACTCCCAAAGAGCGACCTGAACTTGTAAGCGAAGTTCGCCAATGGATGGAATCAACCCCTGCTGCAGGGTTGGTCGGTGGCTTGCTCGCCATGCGAGACCGGAAGGATTACGTCGACAAACTCACTGAATTCAATGTTCCGGCATTGGTGGTTGGTGCCGAACAGG
>JAABXR010000137.1:317-1388 GCA_011776225.1 Phycisphaerae bacterium | reverse complement strand
AGGAAATGATCCGGTATCAAACCAACTGTATCACGAAGGTTTGATGGGCCGAGTAAAGGCAGGACAATATGAAAACCACTGCCGACGCCATAATAACCGAGTGTCTGTCCAAAATCCTCAGGGTAGGGCTGTAGGTCGAAATGCTTTTGTGCCGGGTCAGCAAAGCCTAAAACACCAACTGTTGAGTTGATGGCAAAGCGTGCCAACTCAGTCATTGCCCCCTTTGGTTTCAACTGTAAGAGGTTGTTGGCGAAATGAACTGGCATGAGCAGGTTGCGAAAGAAACGCCCGACAGCCAGGCGAGCAGGTTCAGGGACAACTGCGCTATATCCCTGTGCGACCGGCTTGAGAGCCCAGAAGTAGACTCTGTCATTGACCTGGGTCATGACCCGGTTGTAGCCGCTGAGTGGGTCAAATTGTGATGATCCGGAAGGCTCTTCGAATTCCGCTTCGAGGTCGAATGCGTCGTCAGTTGCTTTGGAAGTATCAGTAACGGCCAGATTTTTTTCTGCAGCGTTTTGATGACGCGCCTGATGTGCACTACATCCCGAAAGCAAAATGATCAAAGATACCAGTGCAAAAAGTTTGATGGTGAATACAGTTTGACCCTCTTCCATGAAAACACCCCCTCAAGCCAATTCTAACTTAATCCAGTTTCACAGTCTGCTAAAATTTATATGACTATGCCAAACCTCATTTTCAAAGAGATTTCTCTTGTAGCCGAAGATTGAAAAGGCTGCCGAAAGGCAGCCTTTTCGAAGCAGGTTAATCTGCTTTGTCCTGAACCCATTCCCCGGCGTCCTCAACATCTTTGCCAAGTCCCTTCATCGTCTCGCATGCGGACAATGAGAACACCATCACCCCAATGGACAGGATAACCAGAAGTTTTTTCATGACTCTTTCTCCTTGTTTGCGGTTGCACTATTTTTCTCAGAGTTGTTGCGCTCTGTACGCCACATTTCAATGAAAAGCAGGGTCACACCTATTGTAATTGCTGAATCAGCGACATTAAAGGCAGGCCAGTGATAACGTCCCCAGAAAACATCCAGGAAGTCAATGACCTCACCGAGG
>JAABXR010000137.1:0-229 GCA_011776225.1 Phycisphaerae bacterium | reverse complement strand
CCAGAATACCGAACGCGGCGCCCTTGTTGCGAACGTAGGTCAGGTTGAAAAGACCGCGAATCACCGGCACCGATTCATGGAGTCTGAAGTTGGCGTCAATATACAGCTTGGTGGTCTGATCAAGGATCAGAATGAAGAAGCTGATGATCGCTAGGAACCGGTACCTGGACATAATTTTAACAGCTAATTATGCCAAAGCTTCAAGGCAGCGGTGGCAGATTTCCGGATG
>JAABXR010000047.1:982-1229 GCA_011776225.1 Phycisphaerae bacterium | reverse complement strand
GAAGGCCGAATTTTTGCGCCAGGGCTTCGAGAAGCTGATCTTCGGTGATCACCCCACGCTCAATCAGGATAAGGCCGATGCGTTTGCGTTTCCCTGTCCTCTGCTCGTGGAGCGCTTCTTCAACTTGTTTACGGGTGACCAGCCCGGCTTCGATGAGGATGTCACCAACTCTGATCAGGGGTTTTGTCTTGCCGTTGCGGGTTTTTTTCTCGATAACCCGTTCCACGACAACCTGCGGTATGTCTGC
>JAABXR010000047.1:0-934 GCA_011776225.1 Phycisphaerae bacterium | reverse complement strand
AGACCTTTATTATTGAGAACTTCACCGATCGGTTGCTCGTGGTTGTGTATTTTCAGTCCACCTGAGGTGAAAAAGATTGTTTTAAAGTCACTGTCGATTTCAACGGGATAGCCGTAGAAGCCTTGCGGGATACGTTTGCCGCTTTTCTTCAGGCGTAAATGAAATCGTTCGCCAGTGGATGTGGTGATATCTTCGAAAAACTCATCTTCGCTGAAAGAATCAGCGAGATCCGGTTTGCCGAGAAACTTGATGTAACAAATGTCGGAGAGTGGCAGGATGGTACTGCGTTGTTCCTGGGTGCAGAAAAAGTCAACTTGCTCGGAAGACGGATCAAATTCCTGATTGAGGATACCGATACGTTCTTCGCCACCCAGTAACCGGATAATTAATTCTGAATGCACGAAATCCCCCCATGGAAAGTCAGAGTCAAAAGTAAACAGCTCTATTCTAAAGGTTTCACACTATTTTCCAAGAAAAAAAGGGAGACTTGATATGTCAGTGCCTGACAACAAATCAATCGCAAAGGCATTTATTGAGGCTTTTCGACACTTGACGTATTGAGCTTTTCAAACAGGGCAATCTGCTCAGCCATGGACAATTTTTTTCGACAATCTGATTTCAAACAGAGTCGGCAGCGGTCGTCCGAGCACCACTGGNNCACCACTGGCATTGCCTGCAATCGGGGCAGGGATGTTTTTTGTCTCTGGATGCCATATGTTCATTGTATCTCCCTGGAGCCGACAGGGACAAGTCCATGCACATCGAGCAGCCGACTGCGTTGCTTGTAGAGGTAGCCGGCCTCACACAGCTCTGCCGCCAATAGCAGGAAAATGGCTAGGGCAATCCCCGGCAACGAAAATGGTGACAAGAGAAGCAATGGCCAGAGAACAACCATCAGCAGTGCCTTGTATAAAGTTGATCGACCTAGCAGACC
>JAABXR010000036.1:1482-1834 GCA_011776225.1 Phycisphaerae bacterium | reverse complement strand
TGGAAAAACTCGCGCAAGGAGTCTGCGAGAAGAATTGATGACTTCAACCATTTGATATCGAAATCACAAGCATACAAGTCGAGTAATCCGCGGATAACAAAGGCATAATCTTCCGAAAAAGCTTTGATCGCTGCCGAATCCTGGCGAGAACACCTAAACAGACGAGCATGGCCCTCACACATGTGCTGCAAAATAAAGTTTGCAACGTCACTGGCTCTGGCAACATAGGCCTCATCGTCAAGAGCCTTGCCTGCACGGGCAAAAGCGGACATCGCCATGCCATTCCAGGCTGCAATTACTTTATCATCTAGGTGTGGGCGTACACGTTGACTGCGTGCATCAAAAAGGGACT
>JAABXR010000036.1:0-1431 GCA_011776225.1 Phycisphaerae bacterium | reverse complement strand
GACTTCATCATGATAGTTGCCACCTGTCTTGATATTGTATGCCGCAGCGAAGTTGCCTGCCTGATCACCGAGGAGCGCATCTATCTCCGCCTTCGCCCATAGGTAAAAAGTTCCTTCCTCACCCTCGGAATCGGCATCTTCAGCAGAATAAAAGCCCCCTTGTGGTGACGACATGTCACGGCACAGGTACTCCAGTGTCTCTCTCACGGTGTCTGCATAAAAGTCTTTACCTGTCGCCTGCCAGGCTTGCAGATAAGCTTCAACCATGCCGGCCTGATCATAGAGCATTTTCTCGAAATGNNCTCCAAGGTGATCATAAATACCACCGCAGCGCATATGCAGGAGTGTTTTCTCGACCATCGCAAGACAGCGGTCATCGCCAGAGATCTGAAAGCGATTCATCAGAAAAGATAAATCATGGGGTCGCGGGAATTTCGGAGCACGACCGAAACCCCCGAAGCGTTGATCAAAGCCATGCTTCAGGGCACGCTCTGCTTCTTCATGGACTCGGGCGTCAAGCTTTTCTTCTGCCTGCATATAGATTGTTTTTTTCTGCATCTCGGCAACGACTTCATCAGCCGCCTTAACGAGAAGACCAGGGTCTTCCTGCCATTTTGCTGTAATCAACGGTAACAGTTCCATCAAACCGGGGCGGCCATGACGACCGTGCTTGGGGATGTAGGTTGCCGCATAAAAGGGCTTGGCTTCCGGAGTCATGATAATCGTCAAGGGCCAGCCGCCGCTGCCAGTCAGGCGCTGGCAAACCTCCATATAAACCTGATCGATATCGGGGCGCTCCTCCCGGTCAACCTTGATTGAAAGGTAATCCGCGTTCAAAAGAGCAGCGACCTCCTCATCTTCAAAACATTCGTGGGCCATAACATGACACCAGTGACATGTCGAGTAGCCTATCGAAAGAAAAATCAGCTTGTTCTCTTTTTGCGCTCGGGGAAATAAGGATTGGGACCACGGGTACCAATCAACTGGATTGTCGACATGCTGTTGCAGGTAAGGACTATTTTCGGAACCTAGATGACTCATGGTTAAAGTTAGTTCTCAACTTACTTTCAAAAGAAACCGAAAAACAGTGGCTTTTAAATATAAACTATTATCGCTTGCCAAACCTTCAGACTGCGATAAACATTTAAGCACGACAACGGAAACAATATAGGAGATCTCATGGTCGAATATGCTGTCGTCACCAGCAAGAGCTTTGGCGAGACACTCCTCAGTAATTGGCAGGACATGACTCGGTTTTTTAGTGATATGCCTTTTTACTGGTATCTCGTCGCTGCAGCCTCCCTGATCTTGTTCATCAAGGCATTGTCAGGTAAAAAAATCTAGGCTGAGGACAACAGTCTCCCGGAACTCCGCCAAAGTGACATGTGGCCTTCAAGCAACTCAAGATCTTTATATCCACTTAACTTGAGT
>JAABXR010000017.1 GCA_011776225.1 Phycisphaerae bacterium | reverse complement strand
TACGGGGGGACGTCATGGAAAAGAATCATATCAAGATTAAGATTGATGCTAACGGCAACGTCCATCGCGAAATTGTTGAGGAGCCGACTCAACAGCCACAAAGGTCCAAACTGTTAAAAAGAATTGCTACAGCGTTCAGCCTTGGGACAACATAAACTTTCCCCAAACAAATAACTCAGAGCCCGGATTTTCCGGGCTTTTTTTATTGCATTATTTTTTCGCGCTGGCATAATGTCGACATTATACATTTAGATTGAGAGCCCACTGCTATGGTTATCGAACGTGCAACATATAAAGACCATGTCATCAAATATATTTATAATGGCATGCAGGAGAACCGCTACAAAGCGGGCGACAAGATTCTCGAAAGCCACCTGGCGAAGGAACTCGGGATCAGTCGTGCGCCGATCCGGGAGGCTTTGGCTGACCTGGTTCGGTCGGGGTTACTGGAATACAGGCCACAGGTCGGTAATTTTGTTGCCATCCTCACTCCACAGGAAATCATTGACAGTTATGTTGCACGCGGAGTTCTGGAAGGCTTTGCCGTTGCTCAGGGCATCAACAACTTTGACGGAGACGATTTGCAGCGCCTTGAAGATATGGCCCGCAAGATGGAAGACTATGCCCAAAAAGGCAAACGTAAAGCACTGATCGATATCGGCCAGAAATTCCATGAGGAGCTGTTCAGTCACTGCACCAACAGCCAGGTGGTTCTGTTTACCGAGCAACTCAGCCTCAAACTTCACCTGCTCTTCTACAAGCACTGGGCGAGAGTCTATGCCCCGGAAGAAATTCGCGACCGGCATCTTGAGATCATCGATGTCATTCGTAAAGGCGATTCCGTAAAAGTCGAGATGATGATCCGCAATCACTACATTGACACGGGTCACAAAGTTGTCGAACAGGAACGAAAAACATAACAAATCCAAGCTTTAAAGAATTTATAAAAACGGTCGATCAGTTTAAANNAAAGATCACAATTAAACCC
Source organism: Phycisphaerae bacterium (assembly GCA_011776225.1). Lineage (GTDB taxonomy): Bacteria > Planctomycetota > Phycisphaerae > Sedimentisphaerales > Anaerobacaceae > CS2-K091. The sequence continues at coordinate 194 of JAABXR010000017.1, read as the reverse complement.
AAACGGGATAATTAACAGAGAGGAAAAATGAACCAGCAGAGCTATTTCGAAAAGCATCTCAACCTGAACGTCCGGGGGTTGCCCGTTTCAGCAACTCTTGGCATTAACGAACTCAGCAATAAACTGCGAGCCGAAGGTAAACAGGTTTTCAAGATGGGGTTGGGACAATCACCATTTCCTGTACCACAACCCGT
>JAABXR010000221.1:788-1048 GCA_011776225.1 Phycisphaerae bacterium | reverse complement strand
GAAAAGCTTCCTGATCGAGCCGTTGGCAGCAAACGTTTTTGCAGCCATTGCAAAACCGGGGAGCCAGGCAACCACCAACGCCCTTTTCGTGGTCGGCAAAGATTATGTGGTGGCTGCCGGTGCCCACATGTCGCAACCGGTGATTGAAGACCTTTACAAGGCGATTCAAGCCCGGACCCGTAAGCCGGTTCGCTATTTTGTTTTGACCCATCATCATAGCGGTTTTACCTATGTTGATTTTGATTTTCCGCCGGGGCAGG
>JAABXR010000221.1:0-766 GCA_011776225.1 Phycisphaerae bacterium | reverse complement strand
CTTTTTCAATGAAGGCCTCACCCTCAAACCCGGTGGTGTCTCTGTGGTCCTGACCAATATCGGCAAAGGCCATACCAGTGGCGATGTTGTCCTCTACATTCCCGAAGCGGAGGTTATCTTTGCCAGCGACCTGCTCTATATCAACAGTGTCGGTTACATGGGCAGCGGCTACATGACAGAATGGCTGTTGGCGCTTGATTTCCTCGAACAGATTGGTGCCAGATATGTTGTCCCGGGATATGGTCCCATCAGCAGAGCTGATGATATCTACGAATTCAGCCAGTTTTTTCGCGACTTCCTCACTGAGGTGTTGCAGCATATAGAAAGAGGCGATTCTCTCGAAGAGACGCTGGCGTCATTCAGTTTGCNNATTCAGTTTGCCCGAATACAGCAAGCTGGACGGTTATGAACAATTGATTGAACTCAACATCAAAAGGGCGTATGAAGACCTGAACAATACTTTCAACCCTTAACAATCGCAAAGAACAATCCTTTGCTCTAGAGTTGACTCCTCGTCAAAGCTGAATTTACAGTACAAACCATCTCACTCCTGACCACTCATTCAATTCATATCTTATTTAAGTAAATAGATCCTTTTGACAGACCTTTATACAAGTCATGAATTTGACAAGGGGACTGGCACTGCTATCATTAAAAACATGTTTATCCTGATAAACTTTTGGTTTCATAACTGATTCCAGCAATATTCTAAATACTCTGTGACAGGGACAACGATTGCAATGAAACGATTTTTATTGGTTGCCGT
>JAABXR010000027.1:502-1875 GCA_011776225.1 Phycisphaerae bacterium | reverse complement strand
TACGGTGACCAGCACTGCCGGATAGATCATGAAAGGCAGCATCGCCGAGATATCATATTTGCCGAACGAGACAACACAGACAACGTAAAAGAAAGTGGTCAGCACCTTGGCCCTGGCATCAAGTCTGTGCACCGGCGTTTGCCGCAAAGCCAGCAGGTCAAGTTGTTTGAAGTCGAGAAATGAGCCATCGATAGCCAACATNNATCGATAGCCAACATCAGCGCGCTCTCTTTCTGCGCAATACAAACCCGATTAAAAAACAGAGACCCAGAGTTATTGCGCCGCCGACAATTCCCGACAGACTCGTCCCGACTCTTTCTTGATGCTCTCCATTGGTTTCACCGGGAAGAGCATAGTCGGGTAGGATTGCAGTTTTTTCCTGGATCTTTTCAGCAGCAACATGTTCTTCGTGTTGGGGCCCTTCCAGTTCTTCCGATCCGGTTATGCTGCGGATTGACCATTCAAGGCCATCAGGGTTCTCCGAAACAAACCAGGAGAGAACGCCTCCAATCAGTATCGTTGCAGCCAACAGGGTCACCAGAAGTGAGCGCAGCGGCAGCTTGCCTAAGGGTTTCTCCTGGATGACACTTTCAAGAACTTCCGGACGCGCCCGATAGATAAATGAGACAACCAGGGCTGTAACAACGCCTTCAACAATGCCGATAGCGAGATGGATCGGCTGCATCAACAGCAAGAAGGTGTCAAATGGTAGCGAAGAAACCCCTGAGGTAACCGTCTGCAAAACGACACCGAATGAGCCGAATTGCAAACCCACCACAGCGGCAATGATTGCAGCAAAGACCATGCGTGATTGACTTGGTTCGCTGCCAACAAGCTTTTTGTAAATAAACGGGTAGGCGATAAAGGCCGGGAATACTCCGAGATTGAAGATGTTGCACCCAAGTGCGAGTAGACCACCATCGGCGAAAAACAATGCCTGAATCATCAAGATCGACGCAATCGTCAAAAACGCTGCTGCCGGACCGAGCAAGATCGCCAACAGTAAACCGCCGCCGAGGTGCCCACTCGNNATCGTAAAGTTGATCATTTGGGCTGCAAACACAAACGCACCGAGGACACCCATTAAGGGAACCTTGCGATCATCAAGTTTTTTGCGCACCTGTGCTGAACAAAGAGCGATCGTTCCTGCCGAGGCGGCCCAGAAAGCACCACCAACGGCTGGAGAAACAAGTGCATCTGCCATGTGCATGAAAAAACCTCAGGATTCTATGATCTGTGCGTAGCACAAATTTAAATTTCGTAACACTGTAGGGGGTGCCAAGCTTGTGGTCAAGAACAAAGTGTTATGAATTTGTGATTGGTTGGATTGTCAGGATTCTTTCGTAATAAAGGAGAGCTGAGTTTGGCAAGAC
>JAABXR010000027.1:0-431 GCA_011776225.1 Phycisphaerae bacterium | reverse complement strand
CGGGCCATGGGGGCGAGGACGACGATGTCGTTTCCTTGCTTGCCAATTAACGACCAGATGGGCTATTTCATGTGGGATTGTCTGCCTCAGGTAGTCATTGAGATTGTCTGATAACAATTGCAGGTTGATACGTAAAAAAGTCTGCCCGTTACTGTCGACTCTGGCTTGAGCTGCACACCGACCACGCAGGGAATAGTCAATCTCGGCGCTCGGAAGAGAAATCTCATAATGTCGACGGGCCTGTTCTTCGGTTTTGCGAATGGTGCCCTCTAGCTGATCAATAACGGTTTGATGTTTCGCTATCATGAGAGGCGGATAAGAACCTTTTCAGAAGAGAATGATAAGTTTCAGGTCGATTCATGTTGACAAGCAGGTTACTCAGATCATTTGATTTTGCAACTCTTTTATTAATTCTCTGGCAGGTTGATATC
>JAABXR010000289.1 GCA_011776225.1 Phycisphaerae bacterium | reverse complement strand
TGCAGCTGATCAAGGAAATACGGGCCGCAGGCAATAACAGGTTTACCCCTATTGTGATGTTGACAACCGAATCTTCCGAAGAAAAAAAGCAGGCGGGGCGAGAAGCAGGTGCTTCCGGCTGGATTGTCAAGCCGTTCAAGCCCGAACAGTTGCTCAAGGTTGTAAAAATGGTTCTTGGTGATTAATACCGTTCTCACTGGGGTTTGTCATGGATGAAGTAGCGCAGTCGCCGCCGAACATGAGCCGGTTTGATGCCAGGTTGACAGACAAGGATTTCGAGCGTTTCAGCCGCCTTGTTTACGACCATTGCGGCATCAAGTTGCCGGCTCACAAACGCAGCATGCTCGAGGCCCGTTTGCGCAAAAGGCTGCGTGAACACAATCTTGCCAACTTTGAAGAATACGCCGAGCTGGTGTTTTCCCAGGAAGACTCAACAGAAGAGCTCGTCAAACTGATTGATGTCGTCACAACCAATAAAACAGACTTCTTCCGTGAGCCCGCCCATTTCGATTATCTGGTCAATTCATGCTTGCCCTTTCTGGTCAATTCGTTTGGCGCCGGCATTCATCANNATACCCTTGCTATGGTGCTCAAGGAATACCAGGCAGATCTTCCTGATTTTAAATTTGATATCCTCGGTACGGATATCTGTACCGATGTTCTCGATAAAGCGGTGCAGGGGATCTACAGTTCAATCAAAGCCGAGCCTATACCTGAAAAACTGAAAAAGAAATATCTTTTGAAGTCAAAGGATGCAGAAAGCAGACAGGTCCGCATTGTGCCGGAGTTGCGTTCGCTGATACGTTTCCGCAGACTCAACTTCATGGATGAAGATTTTGGCTTCCGTGAACCTTTCGATATCATCTTCTGTCGTAATGTTATAATTTACTTTGATCGACAAACCCAGGAAAGGTTGTTGGGTAAGTTGGTCAACAACCTTGACTCTGGACGGTATATTTTCTTGGGCCATTCAGAGACGTTACTCGGGTTGAATCTTCCGCTGAAGCAGATGGCTCCATCTGTTTATCGGAAGATATAAAATCCCAAGCAGGTTTTTTGCTGAACTGCTGTGGTCGTTCTTGGTCACTGTTACTGCGGGTTTCTTGTCTATTATGGAGGACTGGTATGCTGTTTTGTAAAGTACGCTCCCTGTCACACCTGTTTGTCTCACTCCTGAGTGTCTTTACTTGTTGTTTACTGATTGGTTGTGTTGAAGAGCCGCCTTTAAAGGTTGGCTTTATCGGTGGTTTGACCGGCCGGGTTGCCGACCTCGGTATTGCCGGTCGTGATGGTGTGATCTATGCCGNNTCTATGCCGTCGAAGAAGTGAACCGGGCAGGGGGAATCGGTGGCCGCAAGGTAGAGCTTGTTGTTCGGGATGACCGGCAGAACCCTGATGAGGCACGTAAAGCCGTCAATGAACTGATCAATGAAAACGTTCTTGCGATAATCGGCCCGATGACAAGTTCGATAGGTGTCGTTGTTAAACCTGTTGTTGATGCTGGGAAAACAACGATGGTCAGCCCAACGGTCAAGACTGATCAGCTTTCGGGCCAGGACGATTATTTTTTGCGGGTGACCGCTCCTCTCTCAAGAAATGCTGAACGTGTC
>JAABXR010000083.1:361-2020 GCA_011776225.1 Phycisphaerae bacterium | reverse complement strand
TGCCAGGCGAGGGTTGCTTGGGTTAACGAAAAGGAAAATCCGCGCAAGCCGGAGTTGCCTGCGGGTGTCGGGGTACAGTTTGTTGATATGTCGCTTGAGTCGATGAAAATGATTAAAAGATTTCTGGAGCATAATATTATTGAACCTAAGTGGTAGGTTTTTTTTCAGTTTTTTTTGATAAATGCAAAGGGGTGGCCGATATTAGGCCACCCCTTTTTGTCTCTCCAAGATTATCGTAAAGACAGACGCTTTACATCCTAGTCAAATTCAGGCTGCGAATTAATGCGGCAGCTTGGTGTGTCCGAACAACTCAACGAGTTGTGACACAACAATGACCATACCATAGACAACCAACATTCCCACAAATGCGTCTAACATGATCTTTTCTCCTTTCGCGGGTTATTAGTGTCGCTGACGCGGCATATTCGTATATTGCATCTCTAACATGTTGAAATGCAATAGAAAATTGTAAAACATCGGTTTGGGGGCGACTCTTCCGACTGAAAGTATAAAGGTTATTGGTCAGACCAGTTAACCGTCAACTCTGGAGTTGGGCAACCAAACTTGATTTTAAAGTCTAAATTATTTTTTTGATATTTTTTGTACATCTTTGGAAAATAATCTCGTATTTTAAATATTCGAATCAATCTCTGCCGGTCATTCATGTATGATCAAGCATAAATATTACTTCAGGAGATGGTTACTGTGTCCAAACCGAGAAGATCACCGGGGAAACCTCCTAAAAAGTACAGCCAGGCAGCACGATTGCATGATGTGATACGTATTCTCGAGGCGCGTTATGGGGCAACGGTCGATGAACTCGCCGAAGAGTGCGGCGTCACCAGGCGTACGGTCTACCGAGATCTTGATGCCATTCGTGAGGCTGGCTACCCCTTGGTTTCTGAACCTGAGGAGGATGGCAAAACCGTCTACCGTTTCATTACCGGCTTCAAAAAAATCCCGCCGATTACATTTTCCTTGGAAGAGTTAATGACTTTGTACCTCTGCCGCGGCCAGCTTGGCTTTTTACAGGGGACGCCGTTCCAGGATGACCTGGAGGCCATCTTCGGGCGTGTCCATTCAAGTTTGCCTCCGAGAAGTGTTGCTCATCTGGAGAGAATTGCCGAGACTGCCTCACCCAAGTTCCAGGGCTTGCGTGACTACGCGGCTCAAAAAGAGCTCTTAAAGGAGTTGCGCCGGGCGTTGTTGTATCAATACAGCACTGAGCTCACATACGCTCCTGCACGTCGCGCTGCAGAAGTCTATCGGTTTGATCCCNNTATCGTTTTGATCCCTACACCTTGCTTTTCTATGCAGGAGGCCTTTACCTGGGCGGTTATGCACACAACCGTAATGCTTTAAGGTTGTTTCTCGTCGATCGTATTGAACAGGTGGTTGTGCTAAAGGAACGTTTTGAGGTCCCGGATGACTTTGCGGCAGAGAGCCTGACTGGCTCTGCCTTCGGCTTGATTGATGAGAAACTGCAAACGATAAAGGTTCGCTTTGATGCGCAGATCGCTCACCTGATTAGAGAGCGTGTCTGGCATCCCAGTCAAAAGCTGGTCGTTGAAGATGATGGCGCGGTCACCTTGGTCTTGGAGGCCAGTGGTGAAGATGAAATTCTTGCCTGGCTTTATTCCTATTTGCCGCATGTTCAAC
>JAABXR010000083.1:0-281 GCA_011776225.1 Phycisphaerae bacterium | reverse complement strand
CGAAGGCTTTTCTTGTCACTCGCTGGTGTGACGTATTCTGTCGCGCCAGTCGTTAAGATGAAATCATAACCGTAAGGGAGGTTATTATGATTTACATCGGAACGAACGAAAGTGATGGCAGCGCAATCTATTTTGATATCCATTCAGCAGAGAGGCAGGGGCGTGGATTTCGTATCTCCGGAACAATTGGTGACGGCAGTTATGAGGGCGAAGTTCTCGTCGAGGTTGGTCGCAATGAATCGGTCACTTTTGCAGATGCCTGGCTGGGTGGCGCAGGATTC
>JAABXR010000369.1:295-1966 GCA_011776225.1 Phycisphaerae bacterium | reverse complement strand
GTCGTCAACATGGAGATCGGCATGATCACGCCACCGGTCGGACTGAACCTGTTTGTGACCTCTGGTATAACCGGGGAAAACATCACATGGGTCTTAAAAGCCGCCCTGCCGTGGCTGATGATCCTGCTGGTGTTCCTCGTTCTGATCACCTACATTCCGCAGATTTCTCTCTGGCTGCCGGAATACATCGATTATCTCAAAGGTTATTAGCCCTGACCTTTTGAGACACTCTTATCAGGGGAGGGATGGCGTAAGCCTCCCTCCCCTCTTTGTTTCTTGCGTTTCTAATGTAAACTGTAGTTATGAACTTTTAAACAAACATATATCTTCTTTTGGGAGGTCATCATGCTACCTAACTACAAAAACATTCTTTACACTACCGACTTAACACCAAATTCGGAATATGCTTTCAAGCACGCCATGCTACTGGCACGTAAATCGTCGGCGAATGTCCACATTCTGCATGTTGTCCCGGAAGTTGATGCCAGTTTTCGCAGTTATGTGACATCAATGATGGGTGAAGGCAAGCTGGAGTCATTCGAAACCGATCACGAAAAGCAGGCGAGAGAAACGCTGGAAAGAAAGCTCAAGGATTTTGCAGAAAAAGAGCTGTCAGACTTCCCGGACGACTTAAACAATATCAAGAGTGTGGACGTGGTCCACGGTCATGCGGTTGCCGAAATCCTGAAAGCTGCAGACAAGCTTAATGCTGACGTTATAGTCATGGGAACTCATGGTAAAGGTGCACTCACACACACTTTCCTGGGAAGTGTTGCAGAAAAGGTCCTGCAGAAATCAAAACGTCCGGTTTTTGTCATCCCGATACCTGATTAAAGGCTTTCAATGGGAGGGGTTAGATAGCAAAACATCTTGTGTGCTCTCATTCACATTAAAAAACATCTAAACTTTTTATTTAGGCGACACAAGAGGAGCAAAGAATGACGAGATTAATCCGCGTCGCAGCACTTGCCTGCATCTCGGCTTTTGCCATAATCATTCTGCAGCCATCCACTGGATTTGCAGAAAAAAAACGTCTGGAGTTTGGTGGTGGCCCGGAAGGAGGAACTTTTCAATATTTCTCTAATGGCATTGCAGCAAGGCTGACCAAAATGAGTCCTTCGATGGACGTCTCCAACCTGGCGTCCGCAGGGTCAGTCGAAAATATTCGCCGGACCAATTCCGGAACAATTGACTTCGGTATTGCCTATTCGGGAGACACATATCTGGCACGCAACGGTCAACTGACAAATGATCCGAACAAGTATACTGATGTCCGTGCGCTGGCTTACCTGTACGGTGCCCCTGCACACATGGTCGTTCTTGACAGAAGTGAAATTAATCGTGTCAAGGATATAGCAGGCAAAAGAGTCGCAGTTGGTGGCGCCGGTTCCGGGGCAGCGGCCGCAGCAGAACGATACTTCGGAGCACTTGGCCTCTGGGATAAGATCAAAATAGAATTTATCGGTTACAGCAAGGCTGCAGCGGCTCTTAACAATGGCCAAATTGATGCGATGTGGGTCTTTGCCGGTTTCCCCAACAATTCTGTTATCCAGGCTGCTGTCAGCAACAAGATACGAATTCTCTCAACATGGGAGGCGGGCAAAGAAGGCGGCGCTTTTGAACAGTATCCATTCTATTCACAGGTCACGATTCCCGCAGGCACTTACAGTG
>JAABXR010000369.1:0-231 GCA_011776225.1 Phycisphaerae bacterium | reverse complement strand
CACATGATCAAAGTCAAAAGCACTGCAAAAGCCATGTCGATAGAGGCTGCACTGAACGGGATTGTGACTCCCCTTCACCTAGGTGCCCAAGATTTCTGGAAAGAAAAGGGGCATAACTTGACAGACGCACAACTGGGGCAATAAATCTATTTCAGCTGTTCAATTCTTCGAACTAGAGACGCGACAGTTACGTAGCAGAAGATGATGGCTTATTTTAGGGGAACAGTTTTA
>JAABXR010000228.1:376-1610 GCA_011776225.1 Phycisphaerae bacterium | reverse complement strand
GCTCTTTTACCGGTGCCGTTGCTGACAAACCGGGCAAATTTGAACTGGCCAATCATGGCACCATTTTCCTGGACGAAATCGGGACCATGCCATCGCATCTGCAAATGAAATTGTTACGTGTCCTCCAGGAGCAGGAGATAGAACGTNNCGGGTAATATCGGCGACCAATGCCGACCTGGAAGAGAGAGTCCGTCGTTCTGAATTCAGAGAAGACCTCTATTACCGTCTGAATGTTATCCCAATTCAGCTACCACCACTTCGTGAACGTCGCGAGGACATCCACTTGCTGGCAAAACACTTCTTGCGTAAAACGTGCAATGAGATGAGACGTCCAGTTCTTGAAATAAACAAGAAAGCAATAACGGCCATGGAAAACTATGAATGGCCCGGCAACGTCCGTGAGATGGAAAACGTTATCGAAAGAGCTGTTGCCTTGACAGACGGCGCTATTATTGACATTCATGATCTGCCTGCACACATCAGCGGGAAAATGCATGACAAGGATTCGTTACCATCGCTGCACATTCCTGACGAGGGACTTGACCTCACCATGACTGTCGCACAACTCGAACAGACCCTTATCAAGCAGGCCCTGGAAAGATCGAACCATGTAAAAGCAAGGGCGGCAGATCTGCTCAACATAAATCGCACCACATTGGTTGAAAAAATAAAACGATACGGTATGAATTAGGTAGCTATTTCCATTATTTAATTACGGAGGAAGAGATGACACAGGAAGCGTCAGTTGCAGCAAGTATGCTGAGCAGTATTGTTTATGCGATCGTTATACTCGCTGCAGGATTTTGGGGGGCCAAGATTATTGCCCGTCTGGTCAAAGGGCTCATGGAGCGCCGGGAAGTTGATCAGGCATTGACCGGATTTGTAGGCAATCTCGTCAATGCGGTCGTTGTCACCGTCGCTGTGATTGCAGCGCTTAACGAACTCGGTATTGCGACCACATCACTTGTGGCCATCGTTGGTGCCGCGGGCCTGGCGATCGGTCTGGCGCTAAAAGATTCGCTTGGCAATTTTGCAGCCGGCGTCATGATCCTGATTTTCAAACAATTCAAGGCCGGTGATGTTATTGAGGCGGCAGGTGTTCTCGGCGTCGTTGAGTCTTTGAATATCTTTTCAACACAACTCAAAACCGGTGACAACAAAACGATCTTCGTTCCAAACGGCAAACTGGTCGGCGACAATATTATCAACTACTCAACCAAGCCGACCCGGCGTG
>JAABXR010000228.1:0-231 GCA_011776225.1 Phycisphaerae bacterium | reverse complement strand
TCTATTTTGACCTGCATGAGGCCATCAAGGTTCGTTTTGACAAAGAAGGCATTGGCATCCCCTACCCGCAGCGGGATGTTCATCTTTATCAAATGGAGCCACAGAAGTAATTTATCATTGTATCCCGAGCTGAAATTAAGTCCCAGGTGTAAATTTATTTCAGGACGGGGCAAATCTATAAGAAAGGCCCCACTTCTATAGAAGTGGGGCCTTTTAAATTGCCGACTTGAT
>JAABXR010000350.1:556-1164 GCA_011776225.1 Phycisphaerae bacterium | reverse complement strand
TCAGGGCATAAGAGTCCGGGTCATCCCCGGTATCAGTTCAGCGGTCGCTGCGCCTGCTGCGGCAGGTATTCCGTTAACGGCCAGGGGGTACGCCACAAACGTCTCAATTGTTTCTGCCCATCTTGCCGGGAGCAGGCTCAATGCCGACTGGCTCCCTTTGCTGCAACTCCAAAATCACACCACCGTAGTCTTAATGGGGCTGAGTTTTGCGAGTGAAATCGCTGAAAAAGCTCTTTTGAGAGGCGCTCCTCCTGATATGCCCGTTGCCATTGTTTCAAATGCAACGCTCGCCTCGCAGAAGGTTATAGTGACATCTTTGGACAATCTATCAGATAAAAGCCGTCAAGGCGTCCGTCCAGCAGTTCTGGTTTTTGGTGATGTCGTGCAACTCAACTCAATTTTACCTCAGTATTTTATAGATCAAGATAAGGGATGAGTAGCTAATATTGAAATTGTTGAAAGGCCTGCTCCTGATTTTCTCACATGTAGTTTTGGAAGTATTTAAGTCTATCTTAGAACCCCTGATTTCTGAGAAAACCCGTTAATGACTATTTGTGGGATGGGCACACAACGGGCACAAATTCACTATAATTGATACAAACGTAAAA
>JAABXR010000350.1:243-518 GCA_011776225.1 Phycisphaerae bacterium | reverse complement strand
CGCTACCAGGCTGCGCTACGCCCCGACGGATTCGAATTATTGTTTATAACCCCCCTTTTGTCAAGCATATTCCCTGGGTACAAAAACAAACTAATTGTTCATAGAATACAGCTACTTGCGCTTATCAACAATCCTGTTTGCCTTGCCTTCGTGACGTGTAATCGATGAAGGCTCGACAAGCTTGACCTTAGCATGTAGCCCAATGTTGGTCGCTAAGCGCTTTTCAAGCATTTCCACAAAAGCTCTCTGTTTTCTCATTTCATCAAAGAAGATAT
>JAABXR010000350.1:0-159 GCA_011776225.1 Phycisphaerae bacterium | reverse complement strand
AACATATCATCGCTACGACCCATGGTCTTTTCCATGCGAACAAGAGTTCGTCCGCATTCACACGTATCATAATGAAGACGTGTTATGTCACGGGTTCGGTATCGAATGAGTGGTATCGCTTCCTGAACCAGGTTGGTCAGGACAAGTTCTCCTTTTGAT
>JAABXR010000354.1:381-1186 GCA_011776225.1 Phycisphaerae bacterium | reverse complement strand
AAGAGTAATGTGACTGCCGGTTTCCGGGTTCCAGGGGTCGTGTTCTTTGTTGCTGTTGACGATGTTTTCAAAGCCGAAGCCTTCACGCAAGGCAAGGTCCATAAGCGTATCGTCCTTTTGAACCCTTGCGCTCATGATCTCACCAGAGATAGCAGGTATAGCAACTCCTGATTCTTCAGCGTGCGATAGGGCTGACGAAAACAAAAGAATGAAAAATGGAATTATTTTGAGGTAGAGATGCTTCATAGCAATGAATGTGTGATTCAGTTTAGTAGAAAATTATAGTGTCGGAAAGGTTTTCTTCGCAGTCTTTCAATTTCAGGGTAAAATTTAAAAGCTATGGATAAATCTGGCAACCAACAAAATTCAACCGTTGCGGTGCTCGGAGCAACTGGTTATATCGGTGCACGCCTCGTGCCCAAGCTCGTTGAGGCCGGCTGGCATGTGCGTGCTGTCGGCAGAAATCCGGACAAACTAAAAGGGCGATCATGGAGTTACCTGGACAAGGTCGAAACAGTCTGTGGTGACGTGTTTGACCTTGAATCCCTCAAGCAGGCGACTAGGGGTTGTCGATACGTATTTTACCTGGTTCATTCGATGAATCCCCAGGTCGGGGACTTTGCCAGGGCCGACCGATTGGCCGCCAGAAATATGGTAGAGGCCGCTGAGAGCTCAAGTGTTGAGCGGATTATCTATCTCGCCGGGCTTGGTGACGACAGCGCAGAGTTAAGTCATCACCTGCAATCACGAAGAGAGGTTGAAAAAGTTCTGCATGCCGGCTCTGTACAGGTCACCGTTTTTCGTG
>JAABXR010000354.1:0-254 GCA_011776225.1 Phycisphaerae bacterium | reverse complement strand
GTTGGTGAAACCTTTGATATCGGCATGGAAGAGATTGTAACTTACTCCGAGCTAATGCGCATTTATGCAGAGGAAGCAGGTTTGCCCAAACGGATTATACTCCCCGTCCCGGTTCTGACCCCACGGCTTTCATCTTACTGGATACACCTGGTGACACCTGTCCCTGCAGCATTAGCCCGGCCATTGGCAGAAGGTTTGCGCAATCCGGTGTTGTGTCGTGACACTCGAATCAGGAGTCTTATCCCGCAGGACCT
>JAABXR010000234.1:961-1240 GCA_011776225.1 Phycisphaerae bacterium | reverse complement strand
CTGCTTGCCGAGGACACCACCAGAGGCATTCACCTGCTCAGCAACTAACGTTGCAGCATCCTTGGTCGGGATACCGTAAGGGGCAAGGTCACCAGTATGAGGCCCGGCGACACCAACTTTAATCGTATCAGCTGCAAAACCTGTTGCCGGAACAACCATGCTCATCAGAGCAATTACAACGAATTTTTTCATCATCTTGTGCATACTGCCTCCTTTTGTGAGTTATCAACATGAAAGACCTAATATGTCAAACAAACAGTAACCCGTTATATAAAAATG
>JAABXR010000234.1:0-892 GCA_011776225.1 Phycisphaerae bacterium | reverse complement strand
GATTTCAAACTTGTCACATTGTTGAAAAATGGTGGTTTAAAAGTAGCTCTGGCGACTATAGAGACGCAGATCGCGTTCGCTGAGAAGTTCTGAATGTAAACACCCCAGCCTCTGGCAGATGCCTATACATTGGGAAAACTGAGCCTTCGGTGAGGTAAAGAGCGCAACCAGATGTGCACCACAAGGGCAAACATTATAAACAGGGAAAGGCTCTGAACAGGTCGGGCAACAGATTTCTACAATCTCTCCGACATGCTTGTTGAAATCGATAAAGGTTCTGTCGTGGTCACCGATGAACGGACTGATGACGAGCAGCCCTTCTTCCGTCGAGACTTTGAGTTTTAGCGTTAATCCGGGTTTGCCCTGAAATTCAGCTTTGTCTGTTAAAATTGAATGGCCATTCAGACAATAGCATTCTTCAACAACCTCTTGTGATTGCAGTTTCTCTTCTGTAATAACTTCTCTTTTTTGGGCCTGATGACCACCAAGCAACAACCAGTTGATAGACATATGTCTCCCTAACCCAAATATTTATTACAGAATATCAAATTTTCAGTTAAACACAATTAANNCAATCATTCGAGGACGACGAGAAGGTCTCCCTGATCGACATGGTCTCCTTCAGCAAAACGGATTTCGGCAACAACACCATCAACTTTGGCCTTCACGTTGGTTTCCATCTTCATCGCTTCTGTCGTTAACAGAGTCTCCCCTGCACTCACCTGCTCACCAACACTCGCCAGCACTTTAAAAATTTTGCCGGGCATTGGCGCACCGACATGTTTGGAATTGTCAGGGTCTGCCTTTTCGTGAGCCTCCTCTTCTGTTTCTACGGAAAAATCTTTTACGGTGACAACGCGGGGCTCGCCGTTGAGCTCGAAGTAAATATTGC
>JAABXR010000249.1:1710-1880 GCA_011776225.1 Phycisphaerae bacterium | reverse complement strand
TTCAAGGTCTTGAGCGCTGATATAATTGTATGCGTTGTTGCCTGCAAACGAAATAACGGGGATAAGCAGCATTGTCAATACAAGAATAAGGTAATAACGAGACAAGGGCATGATGTTTTTCTCCAATTCATTAAATCCGGATTTATTCTGACTGGTGTTTCTTGACCTCA
>JAABXR010000249.1:969-1661 GCA_011776225.1 Phycisphaerae bacterium | reverse complement strand
ACTTCAAGCTGCCCGCCAACGGTCAGTTCCACATTATCTCCAATAATGCTTCTGTCAACGGTCTCCAAAAGCTCCGCCTTGCTTTCTCCATAAGCCTTTACGCAGGGAATGGTAACGGTTTTGCTTTCACCCTGGTACATGCCGTCAACGGCTTCATCAAACCCGACAATCACCTCATGCTTGCCGAGGATAAACTGCAGAGGCTTGTCTTCGGGGGACTCATCGAAGATAGTCCCGTCCTCAAGTTTGCCAGTATAGTGGACTTTTACAGTGTCATTTTTTGTTGCGCGAATCATCTGCATCTCCTTATTTGAAAATTATTGAAAAGTATCTTTTTGCCAGACAGGATTGCTCAGTTGGTATGCATAGCAAGTGCAGCACGAGTGGTCAATCATTTCTTGCATAAACCTTTGCTTCTCTTGCCATTTTCAAAGCGTCATGATACTTTGTCGCGGTTAATGAGATAAGGGAAAAACATGTATTCTCCGACCCGCAAAGAATTTCTCAACCTGTCAACTCAAGGCAACCTGATTCCTGTCTACCGCGAAATCCTGGCAGATATGGAAACCCCTGTGTCGGCTTTCTGTAAAATTGATGATAAGCAGAGTGCTTTTTTACTTGAAAGCATTACCGGAGGCGAGAAATGGGCACGCTATTCCTTTCTTGGGGTTGGCTCCGGCCGCGCGTTTAGG
>JAABXR010000249.1:679-886 GCA_011776225.1 Phycisphaerae bacterium | reverse complement strand
AATTTTGAAATCCTTGAAAACGGTCAAACCGCTGAGTCCGGTCAAACAGAGAATCCGCTGGTTGAATTGAAACGTTTCCTGGAACCTTATCGGCCGGTTTCTCTGCCGGATCTGCCACGATTCTTCGGTGGTGCCGTCGGTTACCTTGGTTACGATATGGTCCGACATATCGAAGAGCTCCCACAGCTCAACCAGGCTGAGATAGGG
>JAABXR010000249.1:0-624 GCA_011776225.1 Phycisphaerae bacterium | reverse complement strand
TCTTTGATAACATGCAACAGAAGATCAAGGTGCTCAGTAATGTCCATCTGAAAGACGGGGATGACGCTGGCACAGCTTACGATGCTGCTATTAAGCGCATTGATAACCTGGTCGCAAGCTTGCGTAAACCTCTGCCGGAACGCCAGGGTCAATCAGAGACTGCTGTCAATGTCGAGTTGCAATCCAATTTCAGCCGTGAAGATTTCGAGACCTCTGTTGAACATTGTAAAGATTATGTCCGTGCCGGTGATGTCATCCAGGTTGTCCTCTCGCAACGCTTTTCCGGTGACCTCAATGCCGAGCCGTTTGATGTTTACCGTGCGCTACGCACGATCAATCCGTCTCCGTACATGTTCTATCTGCAGTTTAATGAAACCAGGGTTATCGGAGCTTCTCCTGAAGTGTTGGTGCGCAAGGAAGGTGACCATGTCGAAGTGCGACCGATNNTTACCCTAGAAGAGGACATGCAGCTCGAAGAGGATTTGCTGGCTGATCCCAAGGAGGTTGCGGAACATATCATGCTCGTTGATCTTGGCCGCAATGACCTGGGGCGTGTTTGTCAGACCGGCTCAGTCACCGTCGATGAACTGATGGTAGTAGAGCGATATTCCCATGTCATGCATA
>JAABXR010000043.1:894-1168 GCA_011776225.1 Phycisphaerae bacterium | reverse complement strand
TGGAATCCATCTGCCGAGCAGATTTTCGGTTACACTGCTGATGAGATGTTAGGGCGGGAAGCATACGGTACGATCGTTGCTGAAGATGTCAGGCCTCAAGTTGAGGAGGTCTGGAAAAGGCTTATTTCAGGGGATGAGTCTGCCCACAGTGTCAATGACAATCTCACCAAGTCAGGCAAAACTGTGACTTGTGAGTGGTACAACACGCCTGTGCGTGATGCCAATAACCGGATCGTTGGTGTCATCTCCATGGTGCTCGATGTCACTGAGCGAA
>JAABXR010000043.1:0-841 GCA_011776225.1 Phycisphaerae bacterium | reverse complement strand
TTGGTAAAGAAGGAGAGGCTGGCGGTGTTGGGCCAGTTAACGGCAACGGTCAGTCACGAGATTCGTAATCCGCTCGGCACGGTTGCCAATTCGCTGTATTTGCTCAAGGAGTCATTGGAGGATGAGGAGCTCAAGCGCCTGGAGAGGCCGTTGTTGCTGGCAGAGAGAAATGTCGAGCGTTGCGACACGATTATCAGTGACCTTTTGGACTTTTCACGACAGCGCAAGATTGAAAAGCAACTGGTCAATATGGATGGGTGGCTGAGAAGCTTTTTCGCAGAAATAAAGATTCCTCAAAATATCTATCTCTCAACGGATTTTTCAGCAGACAGGGATGTGCCGATCGATGTTGAACGGTTCCGCCGTGTCATAGTTAATGTGGCGACCAATGCTTTCCAGGCCCTGGAAGAAACAGAAAAAGAGAACAAAGTCCTCACTATAAAGACAAAGATCGTAGCCGACCGGTACATCATTGAATTCCAGGACAACGGTCCCGGTATGAGCAAGGATGTTTTGTCGCACATTTATGAGCCGATGTTCAGTACCAAGAATTTCGGCGTCGGGCTGGGCGTGCCGATCATTAAGAACATCATCGAAAATCACGGTGGCGAGGTTCATTATCAGAGCAGGGAAGGAGAAGGAACCACTGTGACGGTCAGCCTTCCACTGCAGGCCTCTTTGCAAAGTTAGTCCGGTTGCGATTAACTCTCCCTTTGCCAGGAAAATTCGCACGTTCGTTGTAAATTAATATTTCACAGGGCACATTCGTTTTTCAGGCTGCATATGCTTTGCAGCTTGACCGCCTTGTTTTTCCTTTTATCTGTGGATGATGTCTTTTATG
>JAABXR010000226.1:1049-1819 GCA_011776225.1 Phycisphaerae bacterium | reverse complement strand
GAAGCTGAACAGCGCAATTCACAAGTTTGCCAAACGTCAGGAGACCTGGTTTCGGCGTATGGAAAAAAATGGCGTGCCGGTTCACTGGCTCGATGGTGCCGGAGATCCGGTCGCCGAACTGATGTACTTCTGTCAGGAGAGAACCGGATGCTGATGCCGGACAAGGCGCGGCGCTATCTGCAGAAATATGGTGTCAAGGGCCCATGGGAGCTTGTCGGTGCAGAGCGTCGTGACTTTGCCGCTGCAGTTGTCATTCCTTCTTTGGCTGAAGGAGACAGCCTCTTCAGGACTCTTGATTCACTGGCAAACAACCCTGAAAATGTTTATAAAGATGTCCTTGTTCTCATTGTTGTCAACCATGGTCAAGAAGCAGCGAAAGAAGATGTCCTTCAAAATCAAGCTGATTTGGCCCGGTTGGCTGATTACGCATACGACTCACTGTTGAATCTTGCCTGGATTGATGCGGCCAGTCCCGGGTTGGCAATTCCGAAAAAACAAGCCGGTGTAGGTTTCGCACGCAAACTAGGACTCGATGCGGTGTTGCCTGTGCTCGATTGGTCAACTGAGCCACTCTTGATTTGCCTTGATGCAGACACGTTGGTGGAAGAAAATTACCTGCAGACGATACAGAACCATTTTCGTCAGTCGAGTTTGGGCGCGGTCGTTTTGCCCTATCGACATCAACAGGGCGAGACACCTGAACAGCAGGCAGCTATTGAACGTTACGAAGTTTTTTTACGAAGCTATGTTTACGGGTTGCGCCTGGCGGG
>JAABXR010000226.1:212-1044 GCA_011776225.1 Phycisphaerae bacterium | reverse complement strand
TCGGCAGTGCCATGGCATGTCGCTCCTCAGCCTATGTCAGATGTGGTGGAATGAATACCCGCAAGGCGGGGGAAGACTTTTACTTTCTGCAGAAACTTGCCAAGACAGACGGTGTTGCCAGGTTGGCTGGAACAACGGTCATGCCTGCACCACGTATCTCCCGGCGGGTCCCCTTCGGAACAGGCCGCAGTATGGAGCGCATGCTTGAGGACGACTATCACGGGGTTCTTATCTACCCGTTTGAGGCGTTTTACATTCTAGGTCAATGGTTGAAACTGGTTGAAAGTAATCATTTCCTTGATGCAGAGTCGATTCTGGCCTCAGCCGTTGAAGTTAGCCCAGTCCTGTCTGATTATCTGCAAAACGCAGGCTGGCGAAAGACGTGGTCTGCCATTCAGGAGAATCACCGCACAGGGGAAGCCCGATTGCAAGCATTCCATGTCTGGTTTGATGGCTTCAAATCTTTACGTTTGATCCACATGCTTTGTGAAAAACATCATCAGCGTGATGAGCCGGATACACTTCTCCCGGGATATTTTGCTTACGAGCGGACAGAATGTCCACAGACAATGAAAGGCATGCTGGAAAAATTGCGTATTGATGATGAAGTTGCCTTTGATAAACAGTCGAAAATCTAATAAGCTGTGCTATTATGAAAATCAAACTAACCTGCGCGTTCCGTGGGTAGGAAGACGAGATGCCGATGAGTAATCCTGATAATCCAGAATACGCTGCGGAACAGAAAAACAAACGACGGGACACACGATCACCACTTATTGTTGAAAAAATTCCGGTCGAAGATGGCTACAAGACTTTTTTCGGCTATGCAAAA
>JAABXR010000226.1:0-148 GCA_011776225.1 Phycisphaerae bacterium | reverse complement strand
ACCTCAGCCGTGGTGGGCTGTTTATTGCGACGGTCAAGCCACGGGACCCTGGTGAACAGTTCACGATTGAGTTGACTCTGCCTGCGGAACCGAAACATAAGATACGTTGCCGCTGCGAGGTTGTCTGGAAACGACATTTCCATAAAAA
>JAABXR010000390.1:2131-2346 GCA_011776225.1 Phycisphaerae bacterium | reverse complement strand
AGTGGGAAAATCATCCAGGTCGTCCATTGTATATACCAATATTAAAAACAAGAAACGGCCACCCTTTTCAAGTGGCCGTTTTCGTTAGCATTACAACCTCTCAAATGTGTCTATCAATAAAAAGCGATTTTTCTCTCACTATCAGTGACTTCTGGAAATATCCAAAACCATCTTGCGCTTGACCATAAGCCCCCCCGCGATAGAGTTACACTATA
>JAABXR010000390.1:695-2089 GCA_011776225.1 Phycisphaerae bacterium | reverse complement strand
GACTACCTCTACCATTCACTGTTACAACCTGAAAAAATTATCTCCGCACCCAGCTATTCTATGCCTGACTTGATTGAGGAAGGATGCCAAAAAATATCCAACTTTAAAGATTCAATTGACGCTGTTGTCTGTTACTGGGATTTTCCCGCCACATTACTGCTGCCGATATTTCGCCAGGCAGCTGGGTTGCCAACGACCTCGCTGGAAAGTATCTTGCGATGTGAACACAAGTACTGGAGCCGATTAATTCAAAGTAATGTTGTCCATGAATTGGTGCCGAAAGCTGTTGCTTTCGATCCCTTAAGCGATGATTCTCTCGCACAGATCGAACTGGACTATCCTTTCTGGATAAAGCCGGTTAAAGCCCATTCTTCGATTCTTGGTTTTCGCATTGAACGCAAAGAAGATTTTGACCGAGCACTTCCTCAAATTAGAAGTCGTATCGGCCGCATAGCAGAACCTTTCAACTTTATTTTCAATCAGGTTGATGTCCCGCCTGAAATCGCACGAATCAATGGCAATTATTTTGTCGCTGAGGAGATCATTTCTGCGAGTTATCAATGCACATTAGAGGGTTATGTCTTTAACGGCGAAACCTTTGTCTATGGTGCTGTTGATTCTTTACGCGAAAAAAACCTCAGCAGTTTAACCCGCTACCATTACCCTTCAAGGCTTCCACGAAATGTTCTGGAAGAGATGGTTACAATCACGAAGCAAGTGATGCCTGCGACAGGGCTGAACAACGAGCCCTTCAACATCGAATTTTTCTATGACCCCGATACCGAACGCATCACTCTGCTGGAAATCAATCCCCGCATCTCCAAATCACACTGCCCGCTCTTCTATTTTGTTGAAGGGGCGTCACATCAGGAAGTGATGGTTGAACTGGCCCTCGGAAAGAAGCCCAACTATCCACATGGTAAGGGCCGCTTCCCGATGGCCGCCAAGTATATGGTGCGCAGTTTTTCAGGTGATGCAGTAGTGAAACGTGTTCCCAACCGTGACGAGATTACGGCAGCACAAAATGAAATTGACGGTGTGTTGGTGGTGCTATGGGTGAAGGAAGGGGACAAGCTGTCTCATTTTGCTGACACTGACAGTTACAGCTTTGAATATGCCAATATCTTTATCGGTGGCATGAATGAAGCAGACTTGATTGATAAATATCGGCGCACCATGCAGAAACTGTCGTTTGAGTTTGAACCCATGTCTGATCAGGAGCATTAGATGCGGTACGTTGAAAAATTTCCCTGCAAGGTTAAAACCATAGAAAATGTCTGGATACCTATGAGCGATGGCGTGCGCCTGGCGGCGCGTTTGTGGTTGCCCGAGGGGTGTGAAGACGACCCCGTGCCGGCAATCTTTGAGTATATCCCTTATCGCAAGCGCGATTT
>JAABXR010000390.1:0-667 GCA_011776225.1 Phycisphaerae bacterium | reverse complement strand
TCATCGCATGGCTGGCGGAGCAGCCATGGTGCAATGGCAAAGTAGGTATCATCGGAATCTCTTGGGGAGGTTTCAACGGCCTGCAGATTGCGGCTCGACAACCCGAAGCGTTAAAAGCCGTCATCAGTGTCGCCTCAACTGATGACCGTTACGCAGACGATGTGCACTACATGGGAGGGTGTCTTTTGGGCGACAACCTCTCGTGGGCCAGTGTCATGTTTGCCTATAATTCAATGCCACCTGATCCGGAGATTGTTGGCAGTGCATGGCGGGACATGTGGTTTGAACGGCTTGAAAAAAGCGGTCTCTGGCTCGAGACCTGGCTGCAACATCAACAGCGTGATGACTACTGGAAGCACGGCTCGATCTGCGAGAATTATGATGACATCAAGGTTCCCGTCATGACCGTGAGCGGCTGGGCCGACGGCTACACAAATGCGGTGTTTCGTATGTTGGAAAAGTTGGGCTGCCCGCGCCTCGGACTGGTTGGTCCATGGAGCCATCGTTACCCTCACGATGGCATCCCCGGCCCTGCCATAGGTTTTTTGCAAGAGGTGGTGCGCTGGTGGGACCACTGGCTGAAGGGTGTCGACAATGGCATCATGGAGGAACCGATGTTGCGGGCGTATATGCTTGACAGTGTGCCGCCGACAACCAGCTACAACAC
>JAABXR010000405.1:2368-3663 GCA_011776225.1 Phycisphaerae bacterium | reverse complement strand
CATGGCGCTGCGCCGGTGACCTACGGTGGTTATTCGGAGAGTATTGTCGTCGATGAAAAGTTTGTCCTCAAGGTGCCTGACAATCTTGACCCGGCCGGGGTTGCACCATTGCTTTGTGCCGGAATCACTACCTACTCGCCAATTCGTCGCTGGGGAGACATCAAGGGGAAAAAGGTCGGCATTGTCGGGCTCGGCGGTCTTGGACATATGGGGGTCAAGTTTGCTAAAGCATTCGGTGCCCATGTGGCTGTTTTTACAACCTCTCCGAGCAAAAAGGAAGATGCCCTGCGCCTTGGTGCCGATGAGGTTATTATTTCTACTGATGCTGCCCAGATGAAGCAGAATACAGGCAGCTTTGACTTTATTCTCGATACCATTTCGGCTGATCATGACATCAACGCTTACCTGGGCATGCTTGCCCTTGACGGCAATCTTACTCTGGTGGGTGCTCCGGAAAAGCCATTGCAGGTCTCAGCCTTTGCCTTGCTGTTCGGACGAAAGAGCCTTTCAGGCTCACTGATCGGCGGTATCAGGGAAACCCAGGAGATGCTCGATTTCTGTGGTGAACATGACATCACTTCAGATGTTGAGGTGATTCCCATTCAAAAGATCAATGAAGCTTATGAGCGGTTGATCAAATCGGACGTTAAATACCGCTTCTCAATCGACATGGTCTCTTTGCAGAAAGAGTAAAGTCTTAAGAAAAAAACCATGCTTTAGCACAGAAAAGCAGTTTGAGCGGTAAGACCTGCGTGTTGAGAATTGATCAAGAAGGCAGAGGTTTGGGTAAGGAAAGAAACATTCTCTTGTTTGCCTCGATCTGGCCAACGATAAAGTCGATCGTTGCCCGAACCCTGGCGAGTTGACGAGAATCTGGATTGACCTGGAGCCAAAACCAGCGTTCGGTGTACAAGTCGGGCAAAACCGGCATCAGCGTCGGTTCNNTATCGAGTTCATCTGGCCAACCACTGTTGAACTACGGAAACTGGCTTTCTGGCCAGGCGCAAATTCATTCAGAAATTTAAGGTTCTCGTCATAGAGAAGGTCCTCGATGTAGTCGACCAGGTCATGGCCTGCAAGGTCTTCCTGATTTAAGATCTGTTTGTGCTTGTCCAGGTAAGCCTTTGCGGCGAATAATCCAAGCCGGTAGTCGGTTATTTTGCGTGCTACGATATTGCCGGCTGTCGGCTTGGTAATGGTGATCAGGATGTCTATTTCACGCTTAGTGAGGCTGTAATACATCGGTACCGCTATCAGTTCGACCTCGAGGTGTGGATGCTGTTTGTGAAATTCAC
>JAABXR010000405.1:1113-2329 GCA_011776225.1 Phycisphaerae bacterium | reverse complement strand
GTTTCCATTTGTTCCGCGTAAGGCAGCAGTGCCTCGCCGGCCGGAGTAAGCCGACAGCCTTTTTCAGTGCGCAGGAAGAGTTGGGTATTAAGGTTGTTTTCGAGCGATGTGATCCGTCGTGAAACGGTGCTGTGGGTTACGTGGAGCCTTGTTGCTGCAGCAACAAAAGAACTCCCCCGACAAACGGCAAGAAAAAATCTCAAATCATCCCAATCCTGGTTCATTTTTATTCTCCTGTCTCAAAAGAGAGGTCGTCTACCACCTATGAAAGTTTTAGGTGTTCATAATTGCACATCATATGCTGATTAATTGGTATTTACTGATGATAATTATACGCCTAGCATTGATCATGTGAACCCTGAAAAGGGAACCAAGCAGAAAGGACGTATGGAGGTAATTATGAAAGAACAAGCGATTGACCAAACACAAGAAGGGCTGTCTCACCAGGATGTGCTCGAGCTTCTCCAGCGGGGCAGGGCGATGCATGATCGGGCCGTATTTGAATTTTTAGGCGGGGTAACAGGCAGGATCATCTCTTTAGCAAGAAAACATCTCTTCGCCTCAGTTCGGTTCAGTGAAGTAAAATATCACGACCACAGTGGGCTGCATCACAATAACTGAAACTTGATGGCTGTTTGCAGTTTGCTTAATGCGCATGAGCCATGATTCTGTTGTGCTGTCTTTTGTCTTGTAAGCAAAAGAGGTGGCGCTCTCTATGTTGATTAAGTTCTTGTTGATGTGTGTTTGCACAGTTCTGTTTCGTTAATTTTTGAACTAAAATATACGCGGCCACACGTTTTATTCTGTACAAGGATGATCTATCGTCAAAGCATCGATAGCCGTTGTGGCAGGCGGCTAATCGAAAGCTATTTCAACCACCAAAACATATTGCCCCGCCGCCTTCTACCTCCTAGGGCTGTGGGGCTCTTTTTTTGGACTGAGCGACGTTGGGCATTCTGGATGAACGGTAAAGTCGAAATTTTAATTTTAATGATTCTTTATTGCATGCTCTTTGCCGCAGGGTTGAAATTTCTTTATTTTCTGATCAAAAAACGCTGAAAGTCCACTGGTTTTGTGACCTGCGCTTGGATAGCGTAATGCTTATAAGTCACATTGATGAGACGATTGTCAGTCTTGTCAAAACAAAGAAAGGCCTGCAAAGGCAGGCCTTTCTTCTTTTTCTTGTAACGGTTTAAAACTTTTTTATTTAGCAGCG
>JAABXR010000405.1:808-1098 GCA_011776225.1 Phycisphaerae bacterium | reverse complement strand
TTTGATCCATTCCTGGGCATGACGCTCAATGTCTTCCTGAGACTTTTCACCGTCCTGCATCTTGGTGTTCTGGACATTGATATCGTTTAAAGGCAGAGTGAAAACCTCGAAGAATTTCTTCGCCGCAGGATTCTCGTTTAGGAACTCCTTGTTGGCGACGACCTGAATGTCGCTGACAACGAAGCCGGCCTTGAGAGGATCCGTTGCCGCGCCTTCGATGCCGCTGACGGTCATGCGGTCCTTACCGGCCATCTGGGATTCGAGCGGATTGATTTCCGGAACGTTGATCC
>JAABXR010000405.1:479-662 GCA_011776225.1 Phycisphaerae bacterium | reverse complement strand
CGAAGTGGTGGGTAATAACCTTTTCGCAACCCCAGCCCGGAGGGCAGGCGGTCAGGTCGGCCTTGCCGTCGCCGTTGGAGTCGAAGGCCTTCATGACTTCGGGGCGTTTGAAATCGTCGAGTGACTTGATGTCATACTTCTCGACATCCTTTTTGGACACAAGGTAACCCTGTAGTCCACCAG
>JAABXR010000405.1:0-397 GCA_011776225.1 Phycisphaerae bacterium | reverse complement strand
TGTTAGCCCAGTAGTCGACATCACCGAGAAAGACCGACTGATAGAAGAGCGGGTTCTGCAGTTCCTTGGGGTCTTCGACATCATAGCCCAGTTCCTTGAGGCCGGCTCGTACCAGCGCTTCCTGGAAATAGCCGGTGTTCCAGGTAGCGCGGGCGGGTTGAACCTCGACGCCTTCGCCAGGCATGTGATGAGCGGCAAACGCCGGAACTGCAAGTGACAGCATGGCAATAATCAACAAGATTCTTTTCATAACTTTCCTCCTCTTTCGGGTTTATTGATGGTTGATTAACAAATTATTTCTTAGCGAAGCCCTGGGTAATGCGGTCAAGCATCATCGCCAGCAGGACAATCGCCAGCCCGCCGATGGTCGCCAGACCGATCTCCAGGGTGTTGAGGC
>JAABXR010000063.1:993-1197 GCA_011776225.1 Phycisphaerae bacterium | reverse complement strand
ATAGTTAAAGAAGGCGACGAAGTGGATGTTATCGTTAAGGGCATTGCGCCGGATGGCAAAGTTGCCCTTAGCCGTAAACAATTTCTTCTGCGTCAACAAAAAGAAAACGACAAGCAATGACACAAACGGCTAACCCCGTTTCGACCGTAAATAAAACGGTTTTGGATAACGGGCTTACCGTAATCAGTGAACATATCCCCGCCT
>JAABXR010000063.1:647-853 GCA_011776225.1 Phycisphaerae bacterium | reverse complement strand
AAAATTGCCCGTAGTTTAGAAGAACTTGGCGGAACACTTAATGCTTTTACGGGCAAAGAAGAAATATGCTTTTACGTCCACATTCTTGATTCCCACCTCCGTATAAGTATTGACGTTCTTGCGGATATGCTGTGCAGGCCCCTGTTTAGAGAAAAAGATATCAAAAAAGAAAAACAGGTGGTGCTGGAGGAGATTAACGCGGTTAA
>JAABXR010000063.1:288-481 GCA_011776225.1 Phycisphaerae bacterium | reverse complement strand
ATAGTCTTGTAAGCCTGGTGCGACGGTATTTTAATTTCACACACCAGAACGCACAGCCCGGCGGACCGGATAAAGCGCACCTGGCAAGTGGTGTTCACCATTTCGTAAAGCAACCTTTGAACCAGAGCCATATCTGCCTGGGTATCGAGGGGACATCTTATGATGACAGCCGGCGTTTTGATCTGATTGCCAT
>JAABXR010000063.1:0-120 GCA_011776225.1 Phycisphaerae bacterium | reverse complement strand
AAAAGAGCAAATTAAAGGCAATATGATATTAGCATTGGAAAGCGGACCGAGGCGAATGACCCGTTTGGCCAAAAACGAAATCTGTTTTGGAAGACATCTCTCGGTGGATGAACTTATGTA
>JAABXR010000404.1:3598-3772 GCA_011776225.1 Phycisphaerae bacterium | reverse complement strand
CGATTACGGGGGGCAGAAACTACCAGAATGCTTATTACGACCATGCGCATGGGATGAACTATAAAGATCGTGACATCCTTGTAGTCGGGCCAGTGGTCGAGCCGATTGCTGACAGTTTTGAGGACTATTGGCAGTCGAAATATGCTGTAAGCCTTAATGAACTTCAAGATGTCC
>JAABXR010000404.1:2460-3464 GCA_011776225.1 Phycisphaerae bacterium | reverse complement strand
TGCAGACAGCCCTAAAAAGAGAGATCGTGTTCTGTTGTGGTTGGGAAGAAACAGCAGGATTACCAATGAGTTGGCAGAGATCGTCTCCGGGGCCAAGGAGTCAGTTTACATACAAACTCCCTACCTGATTTTAACAACACCGGCTGTCTCGTTATTCAGGAAGATACGAAAGAACAATCCGGAGATAGACATTCGAATATCAACCAACAGTCTGGCTGCAACAGACAGTTGGCATGTCTATGCCATGTCGTACAAGCAAAAGCAGACTTATCTGAANNTCATGCCCGAACCAACAGATATGGAGAAGTTTATGCCGGCTTATAAAAAGTTGAAGATATCTGTCGCCGGACATCGATTAATCAATTGGCTGCAGGGCGATAATGAAAAAATTAAAGATCCATTTTTCTGCCTGCATGGTAAATCTCTGGTCGTTGATGACGAAATTGCTTTCGTCGGTTCCTACAACCTTGATCCGCGCAGTGAAAACCTCAACACCGAAGCCGGTTTGTTTGTCCGGGACAAAAAATTTGCCAGGACACTTCGTGAGTACATCCAGACCGACATGGCCGCGCAAAACTCATGGGTTGTCGCCCGCAAAAAGAGGGCTCTTGGTTTAAGTTATCCCAATGCCCTGATCGCCAGAATCTCTCATTTGATTCCATTGGTCGATCTCTGGCCATTTCGTTATTCTGCTTCTTTTGAACTGGAAGAAGGTAAGCTACCGGTGGAAACAGACCACCCTGATTTTTATGAAAACTATAAAGATGTCGGCAGCTTTCCACAAATTAATACGGATAGCTTTGGCAAGGAACTCGGAGCCCGTGGCACTAAAGCATTCCTTGGCTTTGTAAAGCCACTGCTTTGACGGTCTGCAACGCTTGATTGCTTAAGTATAATGATAGAGCGGGGTTTTTATGGCTATCTATAATCTTTATGCTGCATGGCTTGCTTTTTTAGGTGGCATTATTGCTGGTGCGACATAAGGTCTCTTCTTTTATCATGTC
>JAABXR010000404.1:2136-2397 GCA_011776225.1 Phycisphaerae bacterium | reverse complement strand
TCAGGAGTTGTTTATGAAATTCTATGCCGTGTTACCTGCCGCTGTTTTTTTGTTGTTTTTGCCATTTCTGTTCTCTTGCGAACAGCAAGAAACGCCTGTGTCAGATTCCGGCCGTGTAGAGGCGACACAAGCTTATGTGCATAACTTTGGAGAGCCACCGCAAGGCAAAAAGGGCAGGGCATTTGCACGAGTTGCATACCTGCCATTGAGAGACGACCCGCAAAAACTTCGCGCATTCCCTGTTTATCTTTTCTCCGAGGG
>JAABXR010000404.1:889-2102 GCA_011776225.1 Phycisphaerae bacterium | reverse complement strand
ATGGTCTGCAGAAACTTTCATTAACCACCGCGCAGAGCTGGAGCGCTGTTGAGCAGGCAGCGGCCGGTATCGCCCTGTCCGAGACGGCATTACAATTCCCGGACATCGACAAAGTCGTGATCACCGTTAACGGGAGCCCCTTGGCATCGATGCCTGAAGGCGGTTTTGTTCATAATGCTCAACGTTTGGCCGAACTTGAACCTCCAGCCCTGGTTTTGATTGCCGCGGCCTGGGAGGAGGGCGAAGAAAACCCATCCGAGTTGATGGTGGAGTTTGACCGCCCTATCAAAGTGAACAGTTTTGAGTTGTTTGGTCCGACGGGCGAGAGGGTAAAAGGGGACTACTATACGTCAATCTTCCAGATGGCCGTTATTGTCCATCCTAATGAGCCGGGTCTGTTTCAAGAGGGTGTAGAGATGCATGCCGAATGGGATGTTGTTGACNNGCAAGGCTCAAAAACCTTACGGCTGCATCGATACGATCACTAAAAGCTGTTCCCAGGTAAAAGGGCCCCATGTTAGAAAAGTTTGAAAGTTATTCGTTAATTTTCTGACCTCTTCACGTAACCACTCAAACAGCTGATTTTATCTTTCAGGGAACAACTGAGAGCCAGATTTTTAAAAGCAGTCGCTTTTTGTTGACTCACCCAAATGCCCTTGCTATATTGCCAGAAATTTGACAGAAACATGTCTCCTTTTAAGCTGATCCAGAGAGGTCGGTAAGGGTGGCCAGAATGTTACAACACGTATGTACAAAACCAGACTTGTGCCTTTCCGTATTTTGCGGAGAGGTATTTTTTTGTCCTGAAACAGATCAGGGGCAGGGGAGGAAATGATGGCCAACGCGGAAACTGCAATTCTGGACCATGCCGGGATTACCAGGGCAATCACCAGGATTGCCCACGAGATTCTTGAGCACAATAAAGGGTGCGAAAACCTNNAGGTGTTGCTGTCCCCTTTGGAGAGGTGGACATCACCATGTATCGTGATGACCTTGCCGCCCGTGGCAGCATGCCAATCGGCAAAACAGATATTCCGTTTGCCCTGGATGGTAAAAACGTTGTCCTTGTTGATGACGTCCTTTATACCGGCAGAACGATTCGTTCGGCAATGGATGCACTTATGGATTTTGGCCGGCCAAGTACCGTTCAGTTGGCCGTATTGATCGATCGTGGTCACCGTGAGTTACCAATCAGGGCCGATTACGTAGGACG
>JAABXR010000404.1:519-823 GCA_011776225.1 Phycisphaerae bacterium | reverse complement strand
GGAGGAATCAGGTATGTCATTTAAGCACAAGCATATTCTCGGCATTGAGCAGCTGTCCAAGGAAGATATCGAGATGATCCTCGATACCGCTGACGCCTTTAAGGAAGTCAATTCCAGGGACATCAAGAAGGTCCCGACCTTGCGTGGCAAGACGATTATCAATGCTTTTTTTGAGGCCAGCACCCGGACTCGTCTGTCTTTTGAGATAGCCGGCAAAAGACTCTCTGCCGACACAGTCAATATTTCGGGGTCAACATCTTCTGTTGTAAAAGGCGAGACCCTTGAAGATACTGCGAAGAATATC
>JAABXR010000404.1:241-498 GCA_011776225.1 Phycisphaerae bacterium | reverse complement strand
CTACTAAAAATATCGAGGCAATGGCTCCGGATATCATTGTCATCAGGCACGGTCATTCGGGTTCGCCGCACTACCTTGCAGAAAGGGTTGGCTGCTCGATCGTCAATGCCGGTGACGGTGCCCATGAACATCCAAGCCAGGCACTGCTCGACCTGTTGACGATGCGGGAACATAAGGGCAGCATATCTGGCCTTGAAGTTGCTATTGTCGGCGATATTACCAACAGTCGAGTTGCCCGCTCGAATATCTACGCTTTA
>JAABXR010000404.1:0-183 GCA_011776225.1 Phycisphaerae bacterium | reverse complement strand
ACTATGCTCCCGCCCGGCATTGAGAAGCTCGGTAATGTTGAAACCTTTACGAATATGAACGATGCCATTCGTGATGCTGACGTTGTCATGATGCTGCGCATTCAACTGGAACGGCAAAGCAATATCAACCTGCCCAGCTTGCGAGAATATGCCCGTTTCTATGGGCTGAATCCCGGTAATGTC
>JAABXR010000320.1:1649-1875 GCA_011776225.1 Phycisphaerae bacterium | reverse complement strand
ATCTCGATCGTCTGGTCATGGTCGCTGAACTGGATTTTGACAATGCCGGCAAGCGAAACGGTATGCGCTTTGCTCACGCTGTCATCCACAGCAAGGCAAGGCTGACCTATACCCAGGTCGCTGCAGCTTTGCTGGATAATGTCATTGATGAGAAGACCGGGCCATTAATCGAAGACCTTAAGCTCATGCAAAAGCTTGCCGAACTGCGCATCAAGCTAAGGCATCA
>JAABXR010000320.1:315-1549 GCA_011776225.1 Phycisphaerae bacterium | reverse complement strand
TGCCCCTGCTCCAGGGAAAATGATAGATTTTCAGGAGTTCATAAGCCATTTTAACCAGGGCATTTCAATCCCGGCGGAAGGTGTCCAGCCGAAATTGCTTCAAGAGTTGTTGGAAAGAGTCGAGGGTCGCCCGGAAGAGCAGGTTATTAATCACGTTTTGTTGCGCAGTTTGCCGCAGGCTTATTATTCGACCGACAACCTCGGTCATTTCGGGTTGGCTGCGAGCGATTATTGTCATTTTACCTCGCCGATCAGGCGCTATCCTGATCTGGCGGTGCACCGGGTGTTAAAGGATGCTTTGTCCGGTGGTACAAAAAATAAAGACCATCCTGTTGATCTTGAAAAAGTCGCGCGTCAGGCCTCTCTGACAGAGCGACGCGCCATGGAAGCAGAACGCGATATTGTCAACCTGAAAAAATGTCAGTATGTTGCAGATAAGGTGGGCGAAATCTGTCATGGCATGATAACCTCAGTACATGCGTTTGGTTTTTTTGTTGAGCTACAGGAATTCTTTATTGAAGGCCTTGTGCATGTGTCGTCTCTTGAAGACGACTTCTATCAGTATGAAGAGGAGAGGCATCGCCTGATTGGCATGAATCGCCGTCGTGAATTTACCATCGGCACCAAAGTTGATGTCACTGTTTACAAGGTTGATCTGGATCGCAGGGAGATCGACTTTCGTTTGCTTGACGAGATTCGTGTGCCGGGGAGCGGGGGACGAGGAGCGCGGAAGAAGAAAAGCCGCAAGTAAAACATGCAGGTTATCAAAGATATAAAGTCGCTAACTGAACCCTTGAAAGATACGGTCCTGACGATCGGCAATTTCGATGGTGTCCACCTCGGCCATCGCGAGATTNNGCGAGATTTTTCGCCGAGTTGTCAAGAAGGCGCAGGAATTGAATGGTACCTCGGTGGTGGTCACCTTTGAACCGCACCCGTTACATTTTCTCATGCCGGAAAAAGCACCGTTGCGTCTCAATACACCGGAAGAAAAGGTTCGCCTGCTTGCGGCTTCCTGCATAGATATCCTGGTCATTTTGAAATTTGACCAGGAGCTTGCCAATCTGTCTGCGGATAAATTTGTACAGGATATCCTGATCGGCAAGTTGGGGGTCAGGTGCCTGATTGTCGGTTATGATTATGCCTTTGGTCGGGATCGCCAGGGTGATATCCATTTTCTGCAGCAACAGGCTGACAGAAATGATTTTACCCTTGAGGTTCTCGAGCCCATTCG
>JAABXR010000320.1:0-294 GCA_011776225.1 Phycisphaerae bacterium | reverse complement strand
GGGGCAGAAAACTCGGTTTTCCTACGGCCAACCTGGTCACCGAGAAAGAAATCCTGCCACGCGACGGTGTCTATGTCGTCAAGGTCAAGTGGCGTGAGCAGTATTATGATGCGGTTATCAATATTGGCTCACGACCAACATTCAAAAAGAGTACACCGACTCTTGAGATTCACCTGATAGATTTTTCGGGTGACCTCTATGGCGAACGTTTGCGCATTTATTTTGTTGACCGTTTGCGTGATGAACAAAAGTTTTCGTCGGTAGAGATGCTGCAAGCGGCTGTCCTGGAGGATA
>JAABXR010000060.1:4047-4240 GCA_011776225.1 Phycisphaerae bacterium | reverse complement strand
TTCCACGCTGCCCTGGACGGCCCGCTGCCAAAGGCGCAAACCAGTTCCTGGTTAAGGTAATCCATCTCAGCTTGCAAGAGATCGCTGTACTGCAGACAGCCGATCTGCACCAGGCTGTCATGGCGGTAGGCTGCCGTGGTTGTAAAGTAGTTGTATTCGTCTGCTGTAATCTGGCCGCGGTTGCAGAGGAAAT
>JAABXR010000060.1:1905-4036 GCA_011776225.1 Phycisphaerae bacterium | reverse complement strand
AGAGGAAATCGCCAAAGTCGCGGTTTTTATACCCAGGCCGTAATGCAACCGGAGCGCCGTTGATAAAGGTCAGCATGCGTACCGTGTCGGCATAATTCAGGGTGAGCAGACCGGAGAATTTCTTCAGGAATGCTGTTCGCAAATGCTGTGAGAATGGGCGTGCTTCATATTCAGGGGCTTCCTGCCCATGAGTTCTGAGGCCGAGCTCCTGGTTGACGGCTGCAATCAACTGTGAAGCTTTGAGGGGCTTCTCCAGGTAGTGGGTCACTCCATGGCTTTTGGCCGCTTCTTGAAACTTTTCGCCTTTGTAGAAACCTGTAAGAATGATAACGGGAAGTTTGCTGGTGCGAGGACTCTGCCGCAACTTCTTGATCATTTCAATGCCGTGCAGTCCCGGTAGCTTCAACTCCAGCAATAACAGGTCAGGAGGCTCAGCAGCGATGGCACGTAATGCGGCAACACCGTCACTTTCGTGATCAACAGTAAAGCCCTGCTGCCTGAGCCGGTCGGCGATTGCGACGGCCAGTTGCTGATTTTCTTCAGCTAAAAGAATCCGCTTTGCCATAGTATTAACTGTTTGCTTGCTCAGCGTTTCAGCTGGTAGCGTCGGACCGCCCGGTTATGTTCTTTAAGGGTTGCATTGAATTCGTGAGTACCATCGCCCCTGGCGACAAAATACAAATCCTTGGTTTTGGCCGGGGTTGCTGCCGCATGCAGGGCAAAGGCTCCGGGGCTTGCAATGGGGCCCGGCGGCAATCCTCTTTTGCGATACGTGTTATAAGGTGTCGGCGTCTCCAGGTGCTTGCGGGTCAGGTTGCCGTCAAAATCTTTGATGCCGTAAATGACGGTCGGGTCTGCCTGTAGAGCAATGCCACGCTTTAGGCGATTATGAAAGACCGCAGAAATCAACGGCATCTCCATGACATTGCCTGCTTCCTTCTGAATAATTGAGGCCAGGGTCAGCAACTCGTGCGTGTTTAAACCTAATGATTCTGCCTGGTTTTGCAGGGTCGNNTAAACCTAGTGATTCTGCCTGGTTTTGCAGGGCCGGTGTAAGATTTTTGTTGAGTTGCTCCACCATGGTGCGCAGCATTTGACGTGCTGTTGTCGAAGAGGTGTAGGTATAAGTTTCGGGAAACAGGTAGCCCTCGAGAGAGCCTGCCTCAAGTCCGAGTGCTTTTATGAAGCTGTCGTCGTAACAGAGTGATAAAAAATTTTCAGCAGGCGCAATCTTGGTCTTGGCCAATCGAGCGGCTATCTCCTTGAGGTTGAAACCTTCCGGAATGGTCACCTGAAATTTACGAATGTCGCCTGCAATCAAGCGGTCTAACACTTCGTCTGGTGTTGCTGCGTTGTTAAAGAGGTATTCGCCGGCGTGAATCTTGGCTGCCGCCTCTTTCCAGCGTGCCAGCAGGCTAAAGCGCTTTGCATCACTGATCACGCCTGCCTGTTCAAGTTGATTGGCAATGCGGGTAAAAGAGCTGCCAGGTTTGATGTTAATGACTTCTGCCTTGGGCGGGGTAATGGCAGTTGTGATGAAGCTTTGCACCCAGAAGCCAGCAAAAAAGACTGGCAGGATAATGATGATCAGAATGAAAAGGGTCAGGTATTTGCTGCGTGCAGTCATGCAAAAAGCTCCGGGCGGCTTGCTAAAATGATATCAGGCCATTGTTGGAGTGTTGGCATGAAAAGTCAAGGCTGAGAATGGTCAGGCTTTGAAGCGGTTCTCGCTGCCATCGAGCAGCCGTTTGATGTTTGTGCGATGACGCCAGATGATAAGAGCCGCAATAAAAAGAGTTGCCAGAAAAACCGGTTGTGGGTGGTTGAGCATAAGGATCAATAACGGTGCAGACATTGCAGCCAGTACCGAACCGAGCGAAATGAAGCGTGAGATGGCGACAGTGATCACAAAGACAGCTGCTGCGCCGAGAACTGCCTTTGGTGAGAGAACCAGGAAAATTCCCAAAGCTGTGGCAACCCCTTTGCCGCCTTTAAATTTCAAATAAACCGGATAGCAATGCCCGATGATTGCCACAGCACAGGCAATGCCGAGTTGTGTCGGCGTTGGGTTTAACCAGACCTTGCAGGCCAAAAGAGGTAAAAATCCTTTTAAAATGTCTCCGACAAGGGT
>JAABXR010000060.1:1582-1895 GCA_011776225.1 Phycisphaerae bacterium | reverse complement strand
AGTCAGGTAGATAATAACCAGTGTGCATATGAAGGGTAAGTTGCTCATAAAGTTCAATTGCCAGGTTCAGGGGAAAGACTGTTTATACAAAAATTTCTAGCATGAAGGGTGAGAAAGCACAAGTTCATTCAAAAAAAGTAAATAAATGTAGACGCTTAAGTCTTTAATTAGCCCCCGTTATTTAATAAGGATTAATTTTTCTTGAGCGTTGACATGTAGTATGAGGTTATTATAATTACAACAATAGCAGTGTGGAAAAGCCATCCCTATCGTAAGGTAGGTGCGGAAAGCCACGGATCCGCCTTCAAAAATC
>JAABXR010000060.1:953-1564 GCA_011776225.1 Phycisphaerae bacterium | reverse complement strand
TTGCCAAAAAACATTTGGCCCCGGCTGTTTTTGTTTGTGGGGCAGAAAGGAGTTCAGAAACAGACAAAATCCAGTGAAAGGAGGACGCTTATGGAAGGGTTTCTGTTAATGGTACTGTTTGCATTCTTGTTTTACATGGTTGTCTTGCCGCTGCTAGGGTTCTTGGTCGGGTTTATCTGTTATTATGTTTTGCCTTACGCATTTGGCGGTGTTGTCGCAATCGCTGTGGCTGTTCTTGTCGGCATAAAGCTATTGCTGACCTGGTGGTTCTGGGTGCCAGCTTTGGCTTGGGCCTCAGCGGTTTATTATATGAAGAAAAAATTCAGCGATCTGGGTGAAGAGGTCGAGCATCATCACGCTGCCAACGCACTCTTGTTAGGTGGGTTGCCTTATAAAAGGTGCAAAAACCAGGCATTCGAAGCAGTTGCTGCAGACAGCTAAAATTTGACAAAATTTTCGACAACATTCCCCTCTACATGGGGATTTTTTTTGCCAAATTTGCTCCAGGAAGAATTAAGTTAAATGATTAAAATGTTAATTGTTTCTAAACAGCAAAGAGTTGTAAGAATTATTTGAGAGCCCTTTGCTATAAAATCAGGATATAATCCTGA
>JAABXR010000060.1:0-897 GCA_011776225.1 Phycisphaerae bacterium | reverse complement strand
TACGAAAATCATGTCATTGCGACATGTGAGAAATGTAACAGAGACTTTGTCTTTGAGCTTTATAACTCGTATATCAATAAAAATTACCGGACCCTCCCCAAGACCTCCCTAGATTAGAATCTACATCTGCATGTGCTAACGCCTACCTGTTTCATGTCAAACTTTTTTAGATGAACACTTCGCATTGGTATAGCCTCAGAGGGCAAAATGGAGTTCCTTAAAAAATGCAATACTTAAAGTATATGCTTGTCTGGATAGCTGGATGCGGGCTCTTGTCACCATACTTCCAAAGTAGCTCCCCATACACGACGCAATGCTGAAATAAGCCTTTAATGACGAATATGACAGATTATAAGAAATAATGTAGATTTATGTAGGAGATTCTCAACTGAGGTTTTTAATCATATGTCTCTAGAATGCGTCTCAATTAAGTCGATGCACTAATAAATATGAGGAATAAATGAATATCCTAAAGTTTTCTTTGCTCTTGTTTGCTTTGTCAGCGATCGGTTGTACAGATTTATCGAACATGTCAGCGAATAGTCAATCCCGTCAAACGCTGGCTGAGGTTGAACCTGGTCGTAAACTTGTTTTAATTATGGGGTGTGTCGACTGTCATACACCTGGAGTTATTGGGGCTGCCCATGGTCCTGAAGAGGATTGGCTGACTGGCAGCAAGCTCGGGTTCTATGGTTCATATGGCACATTGTATCCGGCTAACCTGCGCTTGCTAATAAACGANNTGCTAATAAACGAGACCACGGAAGACGAATGGGTAGTGCTTGCCCAGAGGATGCGTGAAAATTCACCAATGGCTTGGTCTCGGTTGCCCTATTTGACCACCGAAGATCTTCGGGAAATTTATAGCTATATAGAATACCTGGGTCCAAAAGGTGT
>JAABXR010000160.1:902-1026 GCA_011776225.1 Phycisphaerae bacterium | reverse complement strand
GCTTTCTCTCAAACAGGTGGCTATGCCGGGGCGTACTTGCGGGCTGGCGCTGGCGTGAGGCCATTATCTTTAGGCAGCGCCTTTGTCGCCGTGGCTAATGACGTTACCGCGGGCTACTGGAATC
>JAABXR010000160.1:582-749 GCA_011776225.1 Phycisphaerae bacterium | reverse complement strand
AGTTGGGTAAACTTTCAGGTCGGTGACATAGAAAGCAGAGACGGCAGCGGTGGGCTAATTGGCACGTTCAACAATTCAGAAAATGCACTGATTCTATCCTATGGAACGTCGATAGCAAAACGCGTCTTCATTGGAGCAAACGCAAAATATCTCTTTCAAACCTTGGC
>JAABXR010000160.1:278-459 GCA_011776225.1 Phycisphaerae bacterium | reverse complement strand
CCGCGGCGGGATCGCCATTCATCCAACTGTTGCGCCATTGCTTTTAACGTTTGATCTTGAAAAGAACAACATGCAAAAGGTACGGCTTCACGGCGGTGCTGAACTTCTTTTTGTAAGACGATTTGGTCTCAGGATGGGGAATGACAACGGCACATTTACATTCGGGGGATCGGTCTCTATC
>JAABXR010000160.1:0-120 GCA_011776225.1 Phycisphaerae bacterium | reverse complement strand
TAGTTTCACGCACTGTTCGTCAGAAACATAAAAACCACAGCAGTATTTCAAATAATGATAGTGAGAATCACGCCTCCCTTCTTGTGGCGAAAGTATCAAAGGTTAGGGGCTACTATATTT
>JAABXR010000245.1:1071-1313 GCA_011776225.1 Phycisphaerae bacterium | reverse complement strand
GCGTGCAACGCTGGAAAGTTCGGCTCGGTTCGGAACCGTTTCCTGTAGTTTTCGACAAAGTTTTGCATCGATGGAGCAGGGTCTTTCATGTTTGCACTTCGAATAATGGTCAGACCTTCAACGCTTTTTCCGCCAAATTGAATAAGATCGTCTGAATAGGACCAGCCGGTTACATAGCGTGGCAGGTCCGCTTGCAGTTTTGTCAGCTGCTGGCAGATCATCGCTGTGTCAACTGCATTGGC
>JAABXR010000245.1:665-973 GCA_011776225.1 Phycisphaerae bacterium | reverse complement strand
GCCAGCAGTTGAGCGGCCTGGGCATTGGTGTAGTAAACCCGAAAAAAGTAATCATCCTGTCCGCTTAGCTGGTTGGTGCTTGCCGTTGGACTGATCAGGGGTATTTTGAGCCTGTTAATTTCCGGTAGAATCGCCACCGCGGTCTGACTGGTCATGGGACCGATAATGGCAGAGACTTTCTCAGCAGACAGGTTGCGAACAGCATGCAGCGCTGTTTCCTTATGCATGCTTACATCTCGGACGTTGCCCTCCACTAATCGGCCATTGATGCCACCGTTGCCATTGACCTCCTCGATCGCCAGTTGGAA
>JAABXR010000245.1:0-632 GCA_011776225.1 Phycisphaerae bacterium | reverse complement strand
AAAAAAGCAAAATTATAAAATAAAGACGTTTCATCATACAAAACCCTAGGGAAGTAATATCACTCAACTGGAGGTATGACAAGAACCACTCGTAACTTGCCGTAGTTAGATTGAACCGAAGCCTGAGTTGTCTCGCATTTTGTGTGGGTATGGTGTGGTTAGCTGATGCAGAAGTAGATAAATGTCAACGGGAAAAGCGTCAGGCTGACACCGGCGAGGGCATTGACCGCCATACGCAGATTCATTATCGGTTTGTCCGTCGGGATTTCTTCGCCGGTTTTGAGGTCGACGAAGCCGACAGCCAAAGGAAATCCGCAGTAGAGAAATTCTTTGCTGCCGTGATAGACATGGGTTGTCAGTTTAAAGCCAATGAAAAAACCGGCCAGGATCGATGCAATGACGAGCAAAACCAGCGGAACTTTGTAGATGTGGTCGCTGTTCAGCAGTCTGAAAAGTCCGATCAGGTTGAAGTATGAGACAACCAGAGTGTTGATAATTGTGAACCAGCGGGCAGCTTTCCAGAAAACGTACGGGCGCCCCCATGGCTTTGTGAGCCTTTTTTCGACCTCTTCTTCAACCTGATCTCTGCTCAGACCACGCTCCTGTAAAACCCAGAGAATCGATTCCTTGTC
>JAABXR010000048.1:872-1056 GCA_011776225.1 Phycisphaerae bacterium | reverse complement strand
AGAACAGTTCATTTATCAAGAAATTCTCATACTTCTTTAGCGATAACGGCCTGAAACTCCTTTTTTACTCAAAATTCGTATACGGAACGCGCTTGGTAACCCAAATCCTCTTCGGCATCTACAAGCGCAACTTCTTTGCGTATATGCTGGTGAATACGCTTGGCGTCGCCGCGTGGATGGCGTT
>JAABXR010000048.1:234-858 GCA_011776225.1 Phycisphaerae bacterium | reverse complement strand
CTCAAGGCGGCGGTGTTCGGCACCCAGATCGTCTTCGCCGTGTTTGTAGTTGTGCTCGTTGGGGTGCACATGTGGGCAAAACGGTTCATGAACCGTACCTATATCCAAGCGGAACCGCGAGAAGAAAAGGACCCGCTGGAGCATGGATAAAAAATAAATCCAATGAAGGCATTTATCCAAAACATCCTTAGCGTTAAAAACATTCTGCTTGCCACCGTATTTTTGACAGGAGCGATCGTGTTGATCCTCGAAGTGGTGGCAGTGCGGGTGCTCGCGCCATACTTCGGAAATACCATCTTTTCGTTCTCGAGTGTGATCAGCACGATCCTGGCGGCACTAAGNNAGGACGTTTTGCTGACAAACACCCCCACATCAGGACGTTTTATGCGATCATATTATGGGGCGGGGTGAGCATCCTCGTTCTCCAGGCAATCTCATATTTCATATTGCCTGTTTTTGCCAGCCTTCTGTCGCTTTTGTCGGGGCCTCTTGTTGCGGCGCCGCTTTTGTTTTTTGCTCCCAGTTTCTTGCTTGGCATGCTGTCTCCGTTTGTCATTAAAATGGAGACACTGTATGCGAAACATGAAGGAATCGGACAGATTTCCGGAGCCGTCTTCTTTTGGT
>JAABXR010000048.1:0-172 GCA_011776225.1 Phycisphaerae bacterium | reverse complement strand
TAGATTCAATTATGTTCGGCATGGCTGTCGTGTTGATCGGTGTGGGATTTATCGGCGCAGGGCGCAAGACTATTGCCCCGCGTTACGCCGTAGCAGTACTACTGCTCGTTATAGGGGCTTTCTTCATCTCCTCGACAGTGAATGCCGTAAAAGAGCAACAAAGCATATTTGA
>JAABXR010000384.1:672-1133 GCA_011776225.1 Phycisphaerae bacterium | reverse complement strand
GACAGTCGCAGAAAGCAATTGAAGTCTTAAATCAAGCGTTGAAAATTAATCCGCATTTTGAAAAAGCATATACAAATATGGGTGTTGTGTATGAGCGGATTGGGCAGCTAGGCAAAGCTGCAGAGATGCATAAGAGAGCTATCACTGAACGACCCGATTATGCTCAGGGGCATTATAACCTTGGCAATACATTATATAAATCGGGTCGTAAGAAAGAAGCTATGAGTGCTTACGCCTTAGCAAACCAGCTTGATCCTAAGCACGTCGACGCTCTGTATAATTATGCTGTTGTTGCTGATGAGCTTGGCAAAAAACGAGTCACTGAAATAGCAATCAATAAGCTCAGAGGCATTGACCCAAAACTTGCCAACCAGCTTCAACAAGAGTTGTATTAGATTAAATTGAATCAGTTTCTCTTTTTGCCATGCCCTTTCATCGTCGGTAATGGCTTGAAGGTTACT
>JAABXR010000384.1:0-655 GCA_011776225.1 Phycisphaerae bacterium | reverse complement strand
TGGTTGTCAAAGAATTCAATATAATCCTTTTCCTTGATTCCCGCCTTGTCTGCCGCTGAGCCCGGGACAACAGCTTCAACCATGATACGCCCATCTGCCTCCTTAAATCTGACCCCGAGTTTGACGCGCTCACCGGGCAGGGTTTCATATTCGGTGTAGGTAACATAGTCATACGGTACCATCGGAAATTCTGGCATCACGACATTCATCAATTTGCCTTTTTTTTCTTCTGGAACAACCAGTTCCTTGATGCCGACCAGGACATACGAAGTCGGCATGCGTCTGTAAACGCGTCGCGGAATACCGAAGCCATAGCGGACATGGTTGCCTCCGGCAATGACCACCATCCTCTGATCCGGGCCTTTGTCCTGAAGGTGTCGGACAATGCTCTCGGCCATGCTTTCGTCCCACAAGGTTTGTACGCGCAGAAAACTGTCGAGCATCTTTTGGCTGTTACCGTGATCGGCAAAAATTGCTGTGGCCATCGCCTTCTGATAGTTATCGTTAAAATCCATTTCAGGAAGTCTGGCACGGGTGTCTTCGTCAAGTTCCTCCAGTTTCGTCATGCTTACTTGCCTGCGGAGCGTCTTGGGCACGTTGAGACCGACAATCGGGATCTTGTTGTCACGGGCAAAGTTGAGCAGGTTTCTGTAGT
>JAABXR010000110.1:1470-1705 GCA_011776225.1 Phycisphaerae bacterium | reverse complement strand
CCCTTCTTTTATATTGTACGCATCAACCCACCTACGAACCCCCTTCTCCCATAAATGAAATTGAGGATCTTTCTCTGGATGCTCGGGAATAGGTCCGAGGGGGTCAGCCTTCTTTACCCAATGAAGGATGGTGTGCACGTCACCCACAACACGCTCCTGCCTTGTTTCGCGGGGCGTATATTCTGTTGCAATCTTCCCCGATATACTGTCAACATAATACACTTTATTACCGCGC
>JAABXR010000110.1:1241-1399 GCA_011776225.1 Phycisphaerae bacterium | reverse complement strand
GCAACAACGAAACCCGCAACTTTTTTCTCCATTGAGGAATTGTCATTATTGCCTACCCACGCGCCCAGCGCAAACGAAGGAGTGTATCCGATAATCCATGCATCTCGGTAATCATTCGTGGTCCCGGTTTTTGAAGCAACCTCCATATCGTCAAAATA
>JAABXR010000110.1:906-1091 GCA_011776225.1 Phycisphaerae bacterium | reverse complement strand
ACTTTTCCATCTTTGTTTTCAATGCGGAGGATAGCCGTGTAAGGATTTCTCCTCCCATCATTTGCAAACACCGAATACGCACTGGTCATCTCAAGAAGTGAAACCTCTCCTCCGCCAAGTACAAGGGTAAGCCCGTAGCGATTTGCATCGGCAAGGGTTGTAATACCCATATCCTGCGCTGTTTT
>JAABXR010000110.1:513-831 GCA_011776225.1 Phycisphaerae bacterium | reverse complement strand
CATTCTTCAGGATCGACGTGTTCATAAAGCGGATTTCCTTCCGAGTCGCAAGTGGTTTGGAATTGTGTTTTAAGATCAAATACTGCTGTCTCCGGCGTGTACCCTTTCTTGAATGCCGTTGCATAAACAAACGGCTTGAATGCTGACCCCGGCTGTCTCCGTGCAAGCGCCACATTGAAATTCCCCTCCCTGCTGACATCAAAATAATCCCGCGACCCGACCATCACCAGCACATGGCCGGTTTTGGGGTCAACTCCCACCATACCGGCGTTTGAGGCGTTGAACTTTTTTTCATTCTCTTCCGCGTAGCGTGCCACG
>JAABXR010000110.1:347-497 GCA_011776225.1 Phycisphaerae bacterium | reverse complement strand
ATCAAGCGTGGTAACAACCTTGTAGCCCCCGTTTTCAACCACCTGTTTGCCGTATTTCTGCTCCAAGTATTGCCGGACCCACAAAACAAAATGCGGCGCCTTAATACCAAACGTTTCCTGGGGAAGAAATGCAACCTCTTCTTCCCGAGC
>JAABXR010000110.1:0-197 GCA_011776225.1 Phycisphaerae bacterium | reverse complement strand
TCCCGCCGTAAGGAGCCTCGTTCAAATAAAGCGCAAGGATTTGTTCCTTAGGCATCACCTGCTCGAGTTTGATCGACAGGATCCATTCTTTAAGTTTGCGTGTAATGGTTTTTTCGGGAGTTAACAGCGCATTTTTTATCACCTGCTGGGTTATCGTGGATCCCCCTTGGCTATAGCTTCCACTTATAATATTAACG
>JAABXR010000291.1:3701-4391 GCA_011776225.1 Phycisphaerae bacterium | reverse complement strand
AAAGGGTGAGAACTTGAGTTTGTTCTCGATAAACTGCGGGGAAAACTTGTCGCCATGTGATGTCTCCGCAAGATCACTGATTCGATCGATAACAACCAGATGGTTGTTTTCTTTCTTGAAATAACCGGCATCTCCAGTATGCATCCAACCATCTTCAAGAGTTTCGTCGGTCGCATCCTGGTTCTTGTAGTAGCCGAGGAACATGCCGGTGGTTTTGGCGACAACTTCACCGACACCGTTGTGGTCAGGATTATCTATACGCACCTCGGCATTGCGGAACGGGATNNCCAGCTCGGTCTGACCGTAGAGCTGACGCAAAGGTACGCCCATAGCGAGAAAAAACTTAAAGGTGTCTGGACCGAGAGCAGCACCACCCGTCGCTGCAGAGCGCAGATAGGTGAAACCGAGTCTATCTTTTAGGGGGCGAAATAAGATCCAATAAGCGAGTCTCGATTGCTGCCCTACACCTGCGGCAGCCGCTTTTTCAGCCAGCTTCATTCCGAAGTTATACATTGCCTGCTTGAAGCGCGTAGCATCCATCATCTTCGCCTTGACGTCGGCGGCAATCGATTCCCAGACACGTGGAGCAAGGAGTACGAAAGTCGGACCGATTTCACGTAAATCGGACATCATGGTTTCAGGTTCTTCCACGAAATTTACGACAATGCGACTGATCAGCGCCTGTGAGAC
>JAABXR010000291.1:3492-3692 GCA_011776225.1 Phycisphaerae bacterium | reverse complement strand
TGATCCATGGCAGAGGCAAAACGGAAACATAATTATCGCTCGGATACTTTGGGTCGGCTTCGAGGTAGGCGACACAGTGCTCAAGCATAGGGCCGGATTGAAGCATCGCCAGTTTTGGATTGGATGTTGTCCCTGAAGTGGGGCAAAGGATCGCAACATCATCACCCTGTCCCGCGTTGACCAGCTGCATGTAAAGGTCA
>JAABXR010000291.1:2932-3370 GCA_011776225.1 Phycisphaerae bacterium | reverse complement strand
AATCAGGTAGGCAACCTCCTCGTTCAGGGAGTCCTGGTAGATGCCGAAGATCATCGCCCGCAGGGCGTGTGAAGCAACCTCGCCGTAAACCCATTCGGGACGATTGTCGCCGATGATGCCGACGGAATCTTCATAACCGATTCCTAAACCATGCATGCCAAGCGCAAATAACTTGACGCTACGGTTGTATTCAGCCCAGGTGAAAGAGTTCCAGATCCCGAACTCCTTTTCTCTAAGAGCTATCTGATCAGGCCAATTTGCAGCATTGTGCGCCAGCAACTTGGGAAAGGTGTCATAGGTTTTGACGTCTGTAAATTCCACGAGCGGCGCCATCAAGCCACCTCCCCAGCTTCAGCATCATCTGTTTCATCGAGGCCCACACCAAGATAGGCCGTCTTGACCTGCTCATTACCCATCACTTCTTCAGGTAAGCCCTCA
>JAABXR010000291.1:1254-2912 GCA_011776225.1 Phycisphaerae bacterium | reverse complement strand
CGGGCCATATCCTCTTTTTCTTCGAGGTTCATCCCGGCCATCGGCTCGTCGAGCAGGATCAGGTCAGGACGCAAGGCAACGGCACGTGCCAGCTCGACACGTTTGCGCAACCCGTAAGAGAGGGTTCCTGCAACTTCTTTACGAATATGTGATATTTCCAAAAAATCGATAATATCCTCGACTTCACGACGATGGCGTAGCTCTTCGTTTCTGGCACCGGAAAACCAATACAGGGGGCCGGTCAAAAAGTTGTTTTTCATCAGGTGATGACGGCCGACCATGATGTTGTCCAGCACCGTCATATGATTGAACAAGGCAAGATTCTGAAAAGTCCTGCCAATACCGAGGTTACAGCGGTCGTTCGGCTTGAGACCGATGATCTTTTGACCTTTGAAGCTGATCGAACCTTTATTAGGCTGGTATCGGCCGGAGATACAGTTGAGCATCGAGGTCTTGCCAGCGCCGTTGGGTCCGATTATGGAAAAAAGCTCACCGGGACGAACATCAAAAGACACTTCGCGCAAGGCGTGTACGCCGCCAAAGGACAAGAATATATCCTCGACTTGCAGGACAGGTTGATGTTCACTCATAATAGATAAAACCCTTAAACTGTATGACAACACTTAAAGTAACATTTGACAATGATGGCGAACACGTGGAAACACTTGCAAGACAAATACCAAACAACGTTTTACCATATTAAGTTGAAAGTAGGCACATGTCAACATACTGTATTTACAAAACTTTAATTATAATTAAACCACACTAACGCGTGCGACTTCAGTCGTTTTCACCATGAGGAATGTTAACATTTTTATAACACTGTTAATAGCAATGACACTACAGTTAAAAAATTATAAATTCACATGAAATGCTTGTAAAAACCAAAAACGATTTACAAAGAAGGGAGATGCAGCAAAACACGGCTCAATGGTTCGTTTGCCTACTTGTATGCGGCTAGCACCAAAAGAAGATTAAGACAGTTTATATTTTTGCAGTTTCTTGTATAAACCAGGGCGTGAGATTNNCGATCAGGCTTCGTTCGATATCTTCCATAACTTCCTGCAACGAACGCCCGTCGAGGTCATTTACGGCGTTCATCGAGAAGACATTCTTCTCCGTTGACGAGGACGAATCATCCGTATCCTGCATTTCGGAAATTGGCACAGGAAGATCATACAACCGGATAAAAGGACCATTGACAACGTTGAAAGCACTCTCTATTGCACTGCGCAGCTCTCGGACATTACCAGGAAAGGAGTAGGTTTTTAAGGCCGCCCAGGCTCGAGAGCTAAGGCCCTGCACATTCATGTCAAACTCGTCATTGAACAAATCAACGAAATGCCTGGTAAGATAAAAGATATCTTCAATACGATTTCTTAGCGGTGGGATACATATGGATACGACGTTAACACGATAATAGAGGTCAGAACGCAATTTCCCGTCTTTTACCAGGCTCAGAGCATCACAATTCGTTGCAACGATGAAACGTACATCTACAAAACGAATCTCCTGGCTGCCCAGCGGCGCGACTTCACGCTCTTGAAGAACCCGCAACAACTTGGCCTGCATCGAGAGAGGCATCTCGCTGATCTCATCAAGAAAAAGCGTGCCTCCATGGGCCTGCTCAAACTTTCCGATCTGCCCACCACGCCTGG
>JAABXR010000291.1:0-1232 GCA_011776225.1 Phycisphaerae bacterium | reverse complement strand
GGGCGCAAAGCTCTTTTCCTGTACCACTTTCCCCGGTTAGCAATACGGTTGAAGAGTGCTCCGCAATTCTCACCAATCGTTCCTTAAGGCTTACCATGCTCTGGCCATGGCAAACGATTTCATCAACGCTATAGAGGGCCGTAGGGCGATGAGCAGATATGCCTCTTCGGTTCGTTTTGCTTTCTACCGATGGGAGTTTACTGGAGAAACGTGACACATCAAGGCTCTCCCTGAGCACAGCCTTGCCATAAGCCCCAAAAGACATACCGTTTTTTACCAAAGGCCAGCGACTGGCAATTATTTCACAGCCATTGAGTATGTGCGTTTCACCAATCTCTGCCTTGCCCGAATCCATAACCTTGGGCAAACGCGACAAAGTCGATTCGGGGTACACTTCGTTGANNTTGACCATCAAAATGTAACCGTGCCGGTCAACCAAGAGGATGCCGCCTCCCGTGTCCAGAGAAAAAGGGTCAATCGATTGGACGAAATCGTGCAGAACAAGAGCGGCCTCATCACCTCGGCTGTAAGCTTTAAGTACCAGGTAACCATGCTCTGGGGATTCGTCAGTCTCTGTAAATTCATAGTCTGCAACATACCAGCTATCATCTATCGGGACAGGCAGAGACTTAAAACAAAAGTCCTTGGTGAGGAGCGTATGCAGGAGCTGGATTGATTCTAGTTGCTCAAGACTTTTGCCTACCAGGTCGCCATGGGCCTGCGGCGCGAAAGGGCTACTGCCACTTACTGANNAAGACCGAGAACAAACTGCAGCGCCTTTTCTCTTGACGAGTTCCGCTCGGCATTCAAACTACGCAATGATAGAGATGACTTCATAAAGGTGGGGCAACTCCCTTATTTATATGATTTTACATTTACATCAGGCACGAAAAAATCTCAAGCCTCTCTGATGAGCAACCCTTTTTTGTCAACATTTACTCTAACATCATTTTACATTTCCTGACAAACAAAGTTTCCAGCGTCTGCCCTCTCCACTAAACCACTATATTCGGTAATTACACCGCTTTTTCCGGGCTGACATAGAGGGCCTACTTTAATAATTTACGCAGAGAGGCCGCAGTTGCAATTCCATTGGACATCCGGTACATCAACTCGCAAAAATTTACTAACCCTGCCGCCCATGATATATTAGCAGTATTCTCGGCATATCGGAAAGCAAGGAGCACTGCTGTGATTCAAAAGGCATCTAAATTCTGCAAAGATTCACGGTC
>JAABXR010000274.1:959-1135 GCA_011776225.1 Phycisphaerae bacterium | reverse complement strand
GATGCCGTCTGTTCTGGTTGAGACGGCTTTTATCAGCCACCCCCGTGAGGAAAAACGTCTTGCGAGCAGCAAATACCAGAAGTCTGCAGCGAATGCGATTGCCAAAGCTATAAAGGAATATGCAATCAACAACAAATTGATTGCATCCAGATAAAATGAAACAAGACACAACTCCC
>JAABXR010000274.1:0-949 GCA_011776225.1 Phycisphaerae bacterium | reverse complement strand
GCTTCATTCGGGTGGCGGAAGTGGCCGCGAGGTTGTTGCCTGTATAACTTCGATGGCCGACGTGTTGATTCGCAATCTTTATCGCTGTGCTGCGGCTGAGTTCCCGACTGAAGGCAAGGTCTGCTCAGCTGTGATTGCCCTTGGTGGCTACGGTCGGGCTGAACTGAATCCACTGTCTGATATCGACGTGATGTTCTATTGCAGTGACAAGAACAAGGATTTTGCTGAAAAGATCGCAGAGCGTGTTCTTTATCTGCTCTGGGACCTGAACCTTGATGTCGGCTACAGCGTGCGCACGGCAAACGATTGCATGTCACTTGCCCAGCAGGATATCACCATCCGTACAGCGCTGTTGGATAATCGCTTTCTGGCCGGGGATGAAACTCTCTTTCGAGAATTCGAAAAGCATGTTTTTCAGCCGTTGTTGAATCGCAACACCCAGAGTTTTCTTAAGTACAAGTACCAGGAACACCTGGAGCGTCAGGGGAAATACGGCTCTTCTCTTCGGTGTATATGCTCGAGCCGAATATCAAGGAAGGTGAAGGCGGTTTACGTGATTTGCATACCGCGATATGGATGGCACGGGTCAAGTTCAAAGCCAAAAGCATGCGCGATCTTCTCAAAAAAGGCGTGCTCTCCGAGAGTGAGCTCCTGGATTTTGAAGCGGCCTATGATTATCTCTGGAGAATTCGCAANNATTCGCAATGAGCTGCATTTTGAGTCGAAGCGCAAAACAGATCAGATTCAGTTTGATATGCAGGAACAAATTGCTTCTTTTCTTGGCTACAAGGGGAATAAGTCAGCGCTGCCGGTCGAGCAGTTTATGCAGGATTTCTATGCTCAGGCAACCAGCACAGAGCACCTGGCTTCAACATTGATATACAAAACCTATAAAGAAGAAAAGCAGGAATCTAAAAGTATTTTGCGCTACCTCGGCAAGCGCAGTCTT
>JAABXR010000399.1:861-1031 GCA_011776225.1 Phycisphaerae bacterium | reverse complement strand
GTAACGGATCACAACACTGATTGGCTCGAAAATACCATGAGGCTTTTCACCAAGGTGTTCAGTGCCTGCGAGTCGTCCAAGCCCGGCCAAAATCCCAAAAGCCATACCACCGGCGATCCCTATCAAGGTGATAATCCAGGTTAGTTTGGCCCCCTCAAAAAGCGCTGGTA
>JAABXR010000399.1:0-748 GCA_011776225.1 Phycisphaerae bacterium | reverse complement strand
GCTTGAATATGCTGTAGAAATATCTGCGATACCTATCCTGAAGAATTACTCCGGATCAGCATTGAACCACTTGCGATAGAGTTTTGCATAACCACCATCTTCCATCATTTGCAGAAGGGCAACATTGACCTTGTCACGCAACTCGCTCCCTTGAGGAAAGGCAATCCCGTACTGAGCGGCCTTCACGTCCGGGCCAACAGCCTTGACTCTGCCGTTGCCGGCTTCCTTGATGTAATAAAGAACATTGGGGGTATCATGCATGGCAGCATCAGCACCACCGGTGGCAACTTCAAGGTATGCCTGGTCAATGTTGGGGAACTTCACGATTTTCTTTGCACCGAGAGTTTCAACATAGTCAACGGTAGCCGTACCAAGCTTTACGGCAACAACCTTACCCTTGAGATCTGCAGGACCGTTAATGTCCTTGTTATCGGCTTGCACCATAACTTTCAAACCGGCACGAAAATAGGGATGAGAAAAGTCGATTTTCTTTTCACGTTCAGACTTGATAAAAATTGCTGCCAATGCAACATCCAGATTACCCGTCGTCAAGCCAGGAATGAGGCCGTTGAAATCCATGGGTTTAAGCTCATACTCAACCCCGATGCGCTCTGCAATCTCAGCCCACAAGTCTACGTCAAAACCGGTATATTTGCCGTCTTTACCTTTGTATTCAAATGGCACAAAAGATGTGTCAACCCCGACAAAAAGTTTGTCGGCAAAGGCCGTGCCCGATGTAAAAACCATC
>JAABXR010000119.1:775-1008 GCA_011776225.1 Phycisphaerae bacterium | reverse complement strand
CCTGTTTTTAGAGCAATTTTATTGGCTTCAATCAACC
This sequence comes from Phycisphaerae bacterium, assembly GCA_011776225.1. GTDB lineage: Bacteria > Planctomycetota > Phycisphaerae > Sedimentisphaerales > Anaerobacaceae > CS2-K091. The sequence goes on along the minus strand of JAABXR010000119.1, from coordinate 971 downwards.
CGGGTTTTTTAGCGAATTTCTTCTCAATTAAATCGAAGAAATCTTTGAGCGGCCGGTTAAAGAGATAAGAAACCACTCCCAGAGCAAACATATTTTTGCTCCGGTCTATGGTTTTCATATCCAGACTGAGGTCCTTGAGGCTTTCTTTGGTGAAGGAAGAGGCCGGTGCTTTTATCACCCGGTAATCTCTCAGCAA
>JAABXR010000119.1:383-688 GCA_011776225.1 Phycisphaerae bacterium | reverse complement strand
GGTTGGCGGCCAGGGCTGCCGGATTTAACACCACCAGTACGTCTACCTTGTCGCCGGGAGTGTGAATTTCGGTTCCGCCAAACTGTACCTGGAAACTGGATACTCCGCCAATACTCCCTTTGGGGGCACGAATTTCGGCCGGGAAGTCGGGGATGGTTGTCAGGTCGTTGCCGGCGATGCCAGTCGATTGAGAGAACAAGTCTCCGGTTAGTTGCATGCCGTCTCCGGAATCCCCGGAAAATCGAATGACTGCTTTGGTCATTCTCGGCTTTAGGGTAGAGTCCGCCATCGTAATCCCCCTTTAG
>JAABXR010000119.1:0-298 GCA_011776225.1 Phycisphaerae bacterium | reverse complement strand
CGGTACCGGGCAAAATGCGATGCACTGCTCTTCGTCGTGGAAGCCTTTGCATTCGGTGCACTTATCGGCTACGATGAAGTAGAAATCTTCAGAAAGTGGTTCCTGCATTTCGTCTGCATCCACTTCGGTGCCGTCAAGTAACGCCACAGTGCCTTCCAGCTCAGTACCTTCCGCCATGCTCCATTCTACCCCGGCAGGGTAAATAGCCTGGTTTGGACATTCCGGTTCACATGCTCCACAATTGATACATTCATCCGTAATTGTTAGTGCCATGATATTCTCTCGATTAAGTTTTGAT
>JAABXR010000345.1:1199-1498 GCA_011776225.1 Phycisphaerae bacterium | reverse complement strand
CAGATGCTGTCATCGCGTTAGACAATGGGGACACAATCCATGGCACCTTTATCGCGGTTAACAGTAAAGGCGAGGCATTAGTACCCATACTAAATGCACTGGCTTTCGACAGCATGACAGCTCATTGGGAGTTTGCTTATGGACCAGACAACTTCAGGAGGATTGTGGACAAGCTGGATTTCCCAATGCTCGCCATCAACTGTTATAAGAAATTTACTGATAGGCTTGTGTTTCCCCCCTTCCACATTGTTGAGCGCGGTGGGCTCCGTGTGGGTGTAATAGGAATTGCGTCCAACATT
>JAABXR010000345.1:908-1087 GCA_011776225.1 Phycisphaerae bacterium | reverse complement strand
GAGGTGGATGGTATTGACGTTTTGTTAAGTGGCCACACTCACAACCGAATCTATGAAGCGGTGGTTGTCAATGGCGCAATCATTATTCAGTCAGGTTGCCACGGTTCCTTCATCGGCAGGCTGGATCTCGAAGTAGAAAAAGGGCGTGTGCATAATTTTCGCCATGAATTGGTCGAGGT
>JAABXR010000345.1:630-774 GCA_011776225.1 Phycisphaerae bacterium | reverse complement strand
TATGCTGAACACTTTTGTAGGAAAAACTGAGACGACTCTGAATCGGAACACAGTAATGGAAGCGACAATGGACAATCTGCTGCTCAAAGCCCTTAATGATATCAGCGGCGCAAAATTAGCCTTTTCCAATGGGTGGCGTTACGG
>JAABXR010000345.1:0-527 GCA_011776225.1 Phycisphaerae bacterium | reverse complement strand
CCGCCGGTTTCGTTATGTGAAATTACCGGAGAAGAACTATGGGAGATGATGGAAGAAAACTTGGAACGCACCTTCTCCCGAGATCCATACAAGCAGATGGGCGGTTATGTCAAACGATGCCTTGGCTTAAACATCTATTTCAAGGTGGAGAACCCAGATGGCAAACGCATCCAAGAATTCTTCATAGACGGTGAACGGCTGAATCGGTCCAAAGCATATACAGCGTGTTTTGTCACTGCGCAGGGAGTTCCGGAAAGTTATGGCACCGACCGCCGTGTTCTGGATATTTGCGCTGTTGATGCCTTGAAAGAGTACTTGGCGAAGCATAACAAAGTTTCGGCAGAGATAAAAGGAAGAATCATACCAGTCTAAAAGCACATTTTACCAGTCGATTGATGCCTTGGGTTCCATACTGCAATCTATGCGTGATGCAAACTGGCGAATGCAAGACACCGCTTTGCTTTGGTAAACTATTTAAAAACCAGGTACAAAAAGGGAAGTCTGTGGCAAAGATGGGTGGGAAGATG
>JAABXR010000077.1:1047-1204 GCA_011776225.1 Phycisphaerae bacterium | reverse complement strand
GAAAAGGATAAGATCGATATCATCGTGGCTAATCCAAATGGCGAATACATCTCAGCCTTTCTTCCGCGCTTGTTTGACTTGGCGTTCATTAAGTACAAGATTACGTTCCTCGATTTTTATAAAGTGTATGAAGACACTTTCGATAAAGTGCCGCTAT
>JAABXR010000077.1:726-918 GCA_011776225.1 Phycisphaerae bacterium | reverse complement strand
GTGCTCGGAGCCGTCCTACTGCTTTTACTACCGTTTATCTATCTTGCGATGCGACTCGAAGGTAGCGGCCCGCTATTCATTTCGCAGGAGCGGATCGGCCGATTCAATAAACTGGTGACGGTGCACAAAATTCGCACTATGACCGAAAATCGTACTGCTAGCGCTACCTGGACGAATGAAGACGCAAAGGAG
>JAABXR010000077.1:273-626 GCA_011776225.1 Phycisphaerae bacterium | reverse complement strand
TTTAGGGGAACGTTTGTCCAAGGAAATTCCGTACTACAACATCAGGAATTTTGTAAAACCAGGGGTAACCGGTTGGGCACAAACGCATCAGCACTACATGGGCGACAACATTAGTCCGCAGTCGCTCGCTGAGTCTAAGGAGCGTTTATCCTACGATCTTTACTACGTGAAGAATCGCTCGCTGCAGCTTGATATTGAAATTGCGTTACGTACCTTAAAGACGGTACTATCACGTTTCGGTATAACCATCAGGTTGCCTAAGTAGTTGTATAAAGAAGCACTAGACAGGCGCTAGTTGCGGGTAGTAGGGTATAATGACCGCCATGCAAGGAAAGACTATATTTATAACAGGA
>JAABXR010000077.1:0-204 GCA_011776225.1 Phycisphaerae bacterium | reverse complement strand
AACGTTTCCAAAAGTTACTTATATTCAAGCGAACATGGCCGATGATGGGTGGCAAGCGTTAGTGGCGCAGCATAAACCTGACACGGTCATTCACACTGCCTGGCAGATTCGGGCGATGTACGGCAAGTCCAAAGAGCAATGGCGATGGAACGTTGTTGGTTCAGACAAGGTGTTTGATTTTGCCATCGGCAATACGTTCGTAAA
>JAABXR010000108.1:1999-2242 GCA_011776225.1 Phycisphaerae bacterium | reverse complement strand
CATTCCGGGTCGATCCAAAACTCCAGCAACCCTCTCGGGCAATGGAAAGCCCCCGGGATTTTGCCTTCTCGTTTCAATTCGCGTATATCTCGCAAGTCAACAAACAGAACATCGGGCGACAACTCCTCCACGGCTTCTTCCGCAGAAATTCTTTTGACACGGCTTTCTGCATCTGCAACAAGTTGCTTATATCCGACTTTCATAATGCCTCCTTGTTTATTGACCTTCTGATAATTACAAATT
>JAABXR010000108.1:251-1884 GCA_011776225.1 Phycisphaerae bacterium | reverse complement strand
GCCAACGCGCCCTCTATTTCTCAGGGCTATAAACCGGAACCTAAACTGCGCGACCCGTCAACAACCATCAATCAGAAAGGGATGGGCGTCCATGATGGCATCGATATTCTTGATGAAAGCGGGACACCAGTTCTGGCGGCAGCTGATGGCGTTGTTGAAAGCTCCTCTTTCGGACCTCTTTACGGCAACCAGATAGTCATCGCCCATGGCTTAAACGACGATGGGTTGTACTACAAAACCAAATATTTCCACTTGCAAAAGAGGCTTGTAAAGGAAGGAGATTCTGTGTTGCGTGGGCAGAAGGTAGGCACCCTGGGCATGACAGGCTTGCTCTCGGCGGGCTTTGCGCATCTTCATTTTGAAGTCAGAACCATGCAAAGGCCAGAGCAGCGGTTAACACAACCTGTACATCCACACAAATATTGGCTTGACGGCCCGGGACTGGTCACCTGCTTTGATAAGAACAGAGAATTTCCAAGCACCCCATTCCGTACAACATATCCTGTCCCGTGCGCTGGTGTCAGATGGAAAGACTGGGCACGGGATCAATAATGGAGCGAACTTCAAGGCGGAGCTCCGCGTCCTAAGCCCGAACTTCAACCTTGCCTTGGTTTAATAGCGGCCATATCTCAGCCACGATCATCCCGGCAACAATCAAAGCGCCACCGAACCAGCCGAGCAGACTCAGACGGTCACCAGCCAGCCACACAGAGAATATCGCTGCAAAAACAGGTTCGAGGGTATAGATAAGCGCTGCACGTGTCGGTGTAGTGCGGTTCTGAAAAGTCGTCATCGCCCAAAAAGCATATGCCGTTGCAAAAACTGCCGTAATGATGAATGCAAAGATCAGCGAATTGGTCCAAGTCTGTGGCCATGAGGTTGGCTCAAACAACAAACTGCCACATAACCCCAGCACGGCCATGGTTGCAATCTGCACGAAGGTCAATGCCCGTCCATCATATCCCCTGGTGAAAGCGTCCAGACCGATGATGTGTAAAGCTACGAACACTGAACAAATCACAACTAGGAGGTCACCAAAGTTAACAGTCCACGGCGTATGCCAGGTCAACATAAACAATCCCGCAAATGCAAGGCAAACACCTATTTTTGAACCGAAGGCGGCAGGCTTTTTGAGTATCGGCCCGGCCATGAGGGGAACCCAGACAACCCCAAGCCCTGTCAGGAAGCCCGCATTCGCAGATGACGTACGTTCCAGGCCGTAAGTTTGAAATGCATAGGATGCGAACAGGAGCGTTCCCAAAAAAATGCCAAGACGCCACCCTCGCCTGTCAAGCGTTGCAAAGCCGCTTCTGCCAGCGATGCAGGCCAGCAGAATTGCAGCCATGGCAAAACGGACCCAGAGGAAAGCCATCACAGGCATTTCGTTGATGGCGTCTTTGACAATAGGAAAAGTCGCACCCCAGAAGAGTGTGACAGTGGCGAGCATAAACTCTGCAAAAAACTGACTTTTTTGCTTTGCGTCCATGAAATTCCAGATAAATGTGTTAGAGTCTTGTTTGAAGCGAAGGCGCTATGGTATAAGCATAATCCTGCGAATTCAATTCTTTTTTCGGACAAGCTTTTGGGGTATCTCCTATGAGTCGTGGCAATTGTGAGCCAGTCGAAATTGTCT
>JAABXR010000108.1:0-230 GCA_011776225.1 Phycisphaerae bacterium | reverse complement strand
TTAGGTCGAAAACTCGGCAAAGATTCTAATCACATTTTCTGAGGAGGAAACAACCATGAAACAAGTCAAACTACTGATTGCCTGCCTGCTGGCTCTATGTGTGGTTCTTCCGGGCGTTGCTACAGCTGACACCCTCGATGACATTCTTGAGCGTGGCGTTCTTCGTGTCGGCATGGAGCCTGGCTACATGCCATTTGAAATGACCAACAAAAAGGGAGAAATCATTGGCT
>JAABXR010000170.1:1483-2619 GCA_011776225.1 Phycisphaerae bacterium | reverse complement strand
ACTCCCTGAAAAACTTAAAATACCGCTGCTCGCAAGGACCAGGGTTATGCCAATCGTCGCACTGCTGCTTTGCACAAGGATTGTCAACAATGCACCGATCATAATACCCAGCAAGGGGTTGTCGCCAACCATATGGAAGAAATCGATAAATTCCGGGGATCCCTTAATTGGACCGATTGCCCCTTTCATCGTAGACAGGCCGTAAAAAAGAATACCGAAGCCGAGCAGGATCTCTCCTGCGTAAACCCTTTTCCTGTTTTTTGAAAACAGTTTAAGCGCAGCGCCCAGACCTATTGCAGGCAACGCAAACTCGGTGATCTGGAAAGCAATCATCTGGGCGGTGACTGTTGTGCCGATGTTTGCCCCGAGAATAATCCCTATTGACTGCACAAGCGACATAAGACCGGCATTGACAAAACCAACGACCATAACGCTCGTCGCACTGGATGATTGAATAATCGCCGTAACAGCAATGCCGACCAGAGCACCNNNAAACAGTCCAAGCCCACCGAACAGACCAAAAACAAGTTCATGGTTCATCAGGATATCAAGCATGCATATCTCCTGACCTTCGGGAATTAACAAAAAAAGCCTCCTGCTGCAGGAGGCCTTGTTTCTTTGTCTTCATTGAGCCCTACTTGGTTATTGCAAAAGGAAACTTTGCAATGGGTTCACCTGCGACCTTTCCATTGGAGAAAACCAGCAACTCGGCATAATCCGATCTTTCAAGATCAGCAATAAAATAGACAACGCCGGAAGCTTTGGAATTTTTCAATATTGGTTCTTCGGTCAAAGCACGCGTAAATATATCCTGGGGATGATATTCGGCATAAAAAGGCATACTGCTCTCGAATGCATTTTCATGTGCCATCATCGCCTGATCCTCTAGATAATAATAGCCGACATAAGGATATGGGATCAGGTAGACAGTGTCTTTACTGACGATCTCCCGGACTTTCTCCGGTGTGATTGAACGAAATTGCTGCCCACTTCCATCCTTGAGTAAAAAGGCACTGGACGGAAAAGAGATCGCATTCCCGGTACGATTGTCAATGCTCACATGAAAAGAGGTGATATTGTTGACCATCTGGTAGGAAGCAACACTGAGTTCGTCAAGTTTGACAGTGAACGCGACA
>JAABXR010000170.1:556-1415 GCA_011776225.1 Phycisphaerae bacterium | reverse complement strand
CAAAGAAAGAGGACCAGGGCTGCTGCATTAAAAAAACGCATATTATCTCCCGGACTTAATCAGGATTTCTGCATAGACCAGATCAACATGTCACGATATTCTTCATTTGCTTCGCGCACACGCTTACTGAAAACACGAACGATGTTGCTGACGATCTTGAGCGCAAGCTCTGCATCATTCTTGCAGAGCTGGTCCAACGACTTCTTTTTCAGGCTGATCAGCTCTGCATCTTCAGCAACACGGGCCGTTGCCGAGCGCGGCAAGCCATCAATCACGGCCATTTCCCCAAAAATGTCTTCCGGGCCAAGTACAACTAGGGTCTTCTCGTCTCCCTCAGCAAACATCTTGGATATCCTTATTGTTCCTTTCTTGACAAGAAACAACGATTCCCCAGGCATATTTTCAATAAAAACAGTTGTCCCCTCTTCCATCTTGCGCATTTCACATAAAGCCGCCAGCTTGTCAAAATCCTCATCAGTCAAGCCTTGCAGCATGACACTGTTCTTGATGGCTGAAAAATCTTCTGCTTTAACCATGGAGTTATCCTTTAATCAATTATTGCCTGAAAAAGTAGCTTTCAAAGCATAACATAAAAAACTAGTTTGATGAGTTTTCAGACTGAAAGTCCACACCACTAACTTGGCTAAGAGCTCCTGTAGACTCAATTGCACCAGCACCAATTTTCTCCATAATTGCCTGTTCGATCATCAGGGCATCAATTGATGGGGGCATTATAGGCTCAACCTGACTCAACTCTGGTGTGTCTTTAGGTGTAACGACTGCTTCTTTTTGCCATTGACTATAACCGGTAGCAGGGATTGTCTGGCTGTAGCCACGCTGCAACTCTTCGGTAGCCGCA
>JAABXR010000170.1:253-543 GCA_011776225.1 Phycisphaerae bacterium | reverse complement strand
TTGATGACCTGGGTGATTTTCGGTGAGTAATCTGGGTCTACACTCTTGCGCCACAGGGTATAACCTCTTTCAATATCTGCATCAAAGTTTTGATCCTGCTGACTTAAATCAGGCACCCCCTTGATTTCAAAACCATCGTTAGCCAACCCCTTGTTTCTCTCTTCAACTTTGCTTTTTATCGCTTGGTCAACATGGTAAGAATCAATCTCGATGACTCTGTTTTCAAAATCTCTGAGAATTTGTTCTGCGTCAGGAAGGAAACTGTTTTTGTTGTCTGCAACCCTAACCCT
>JAABXR010000170.1:0-165 GCA_011776225.1 Phycisphaerae bacterium | reverse complement strand
AGTAACTTCTTCGCTTAATCCTTTAGCTTGGATTATGTCTGCAACCGTCTTAGCCCTGTAAAAAGAGAGCTTGAAATTTTCCTCTTTATTGCCATCAGGGCTTGAAAAACCTTCAATACGAATTAAACGACCACTTTCCTGTAGATCCTTAATTCTGTTTATTAC
>JAABXR010000062.1:512-1056 GCA_011776225.1 Phycisphaerae bacterium | reverse complement strand
ACCCGTTTCAGTGCCGACAATGTAGAAGAATTGAGACAGGTTCATGCTGAGATGTTTGTGAAGCAGTCGCAGGCCCGGCGCGCCAAAGGTCAACTTGTGGTTGATATTGACCAATGTGGTCTGGTCGCCAATGGGAAAAGCTACGAATTGGCACGCAAAGGCTATTTCCCTCGTAAACGTGGCAATCAAGGCTATCAAACATCACTAGCTTACATCGGGGCTTATGATGAAGTCGTGCAATTCTATCTGGATGCAGGCAATGTCAATTGTCGAAACCGATTGCCAGACTTGCTGCACGATATAGACATCCAATTAGGACAGGATAATCCAGGCGTGACCCTTATCCGTCGCTTGGATGCTGGTTATGATAGCCTTGATAATCGCCAATTCTTGGCAAATCAAAGCGGCTATTTCATCATGAAAGGCGGACGGTCCGATACGGCGGCTCGTTTAGCCCGAGATATTCCGCTTCAAGACTGGATACCTATAGCTGAAAACGTTCACGGCACAGAATTACCGCCTGAAGATGGCATTCGGCGACTGC
>JAABXR010000062.1:0-495 GCA_011776225.1 Phycisphaerae bacterium | reverse complement strand
CGAGTTCTATTTGACAGATGGCAGCTATACTTACTCCATGCTTTATACCAATTTACCCGGTCAGGAATTTGGGATTATGCGCTGTTTTGAATTCTACAATGAACGCCAAACAATTGAGGCTTTCTTTGCCCAATCACGCCATGTCTACAATATTCAAAATATGCGTTCACGTCAATTCTATGCCATTTATGCTTTTCTACACTTCGTTTTCATGACCCATAACCTGATCCATTGGGCGAAACAAGCCCGTTTAAAACAGACCGAATTTATCAATTGCACATCCAAACAACTCTTTCGGAAAGTCGGGCGCGTACGCGCTCGCATCTTTTGGGATGGACGATGGCATCTCTTGATTCCAACGACAACACAGTGGGCCGCTCGCTTTTTAGACGCTCTTATGCCCAAGTCTGTTCCTATTCAATTAGAGTTGCCTTTTGCTCGTTTGCACAAAACTTAGGTATCTAACAACAGGTGAAACCATTGATACCTTTTTAG
>JAABXR010000005.1:918-1047 GCA_011776225.1 Phycisphaerae bacterium | reverse complement strand
CCGTAAGGAATTTGATCGTGCACTGAAAACAGCCGGTTCATCTCTTGATGAAGCTTCCGAATTCACCAAAAATGAAATCGACAAAGCATCCAAAGCCGTGCGGAAAGACTGGCGGAATCTGATACAAGC
>JAABXR010000005.1:607-836 GCA_011776225.1 Phycisphaerae bacterium | reverse complement strand
CAATCAGAAGGTTTCCAGCGGTTTGCCAACACAAGTCTGGAGGTATTGGGCAAGGTAACGAAATCCATCAAAGACTTGGCAAACGAAGTGGACAACACCGTTGATGAGCAGCTGACATACCACACTGGCGAAGTCGCCGGCGCCGGTAAATTTCTTTGTACGGAATGTGGTAAAGCAATCAATTTTGAAAAAAGCGGGCGAATTCCGCCATGCAGTGCGTGCAAAAATA
>JAABXR010000005.1:239-597 GCA_011776225.1 Phycisphaerae bacterium | reverse complement strand
TGGTTTTCTTTGGGTGCTCCAAAGACACATATTAAAGAAAAGTAATCGGAAAAAATTGGTAGGGACGTTTTATAAAACGTCCCTACTTTCCATTCTGTCATCCATCTATTCTCTTGTGTGATGCGCATTAGTCCTCTATATTCTGTATAGCCATTCTCAGCCTATTGAGGATCATCATGTCAATATCTAGACGCCTTCTTTTTATTGCAGTTTTACTTCTTGGCGTATGCGGTATCATACCGGAACTTTCATCTCAGCAACAGCAGGTTAATGTCATCACCCTCGAGGGCGTGATCAGTCCCGTCACTGCCGATTATATGGACTATGAAATTTCACAGGCAGTTGAGGATGGTGCTGA
>JAABXR010000005.1:0-195 GCA_011776225.1 Phycisphaerae bacterium | reverse complement strand
TGGTGCTGAAGTGTTAGTAGTGGAACTAGACACTCCCGGCGGGTTAATGACGGCTATGCGCTCTATCATTCAGCTGGAACTTAATGCCGAGATTCCCATCGTAATGTACGTCTCCCCGAAAGGAGCCCAATGCGCTTCGGCCGGCGTCTTTATCTCTTATGCGGCGCATATCTTTGCCATGGCACCCGGTACCAA
>JAABXR010000233.1:363-1028 GCA_011776225.1 Phycisphaerae bacterium | reverse complement strand
ATTATCTGGTACCGTTGATTGCCGAAGCAAATCAAAGGCTTAAAATGCACAGGGAGTTGCTGGATGATTATCATCAGGTGGCCGAGCAGTACTTTTCCGAGCCTGACCTAAGCCCTGAATTACGCATGATGTATCTAACGCTGAGGCGGGGCATTCTGTACGAAGAAAGTAACGTTCAATGGGCGGAAGAGGCCCTCGCCGTGCTCATGGATTTACATGAAAACAACAATAAAAGTACCTGAATTCACTTTGATAAATTTCAAAAAACCAGCTTCCTCTGCTATATACTTATGAGTCCTTTTGTATTCATTGATNNATTCATTGATTTGCGATTTTTTCTTTTAAATTCAGATTATTTCAGTCTATTTGGAAATTAACACAATGAAATTTCGACAGCTTCTGATCTCAGGGTTCGCCACCTTGTTGTTGAGCTCGACTGTTTTTGCAGCGGGTGTCTACGAAGGCGAGCGTAATGCCTTCAATCGATTCCACGGTGAAGGTACTTACAAGTACACCAATGGGAACGTTTATGAAGGTGAGTGGGTAGATGGCCGCAAGAGTGGTCAAGGTACCCAAACCTGGGCCGACGGTGAAAAGTATGTCGGGGGCTGGAGTAATAACCGTGAGCACGGCATGGGTATTAAAACCTGGCCCAACGGTGATTC
>JAABXR010000233.1:0-330 GCA_011776225.1 Phycisphaerae bacterium | reverse complement strand
TGTTCGTGCCGATACCGGTGTCAAATACGAAGGCACCTGGAAAGATGACAAGAAAGAGGGTGAATTCACCGTTACCATGAAAAACGGCAACGTTGCTCGTGGTGTCTGGACGGCGGATAAGCCCCCGGCGCGAGCCACGGTGGTGTTGAATGGCGGGGATCTCTATTCAGGCCCGGTCCGCGGTGGTTACCTGCCCAACGGCAAGGGCTCCTGCACCATCGACGGTAAGCCCACCTCCTGTGAATTCAAGGCCGGTAAGAAAGTGGAAGTGGTTGCCGCTGCTCCCAAGCCTAAACCCGCTCCCAAGCCGGTGGCAAAACCGGCTCCGAA
>JAABXR010000372.1:1025-1196 GCA_011776225.1 Phycisphaerae bacterium | reverse complement strand
TGGCAATCCCGGCAATACCCTTGTGCTCGCAGATTCGGCTACGGTGCATACCCGGCCTTCGGTGAATCGTTCGTTACGCGTTTTAAGCATTTGTCTTTTGCTATGGTTCGGGCCTCTGGTAGCGCTGGCTTTGCTTTTTGGCATGAGTAACATTTACGTGACCGAAGGTAT
>JAABXR010000372.1:0-918 GCA_011776225.1 Phycisphaerae bacterium | reverse complement strand
TTATGCTGTACTCGCTTATATTGCCCAGCAGGCGGTGCAAACTTATGGCTGGCTTCAGCCAGGTGAGATGCTCGATGGCCTGGGAATGGCCGAGACGACCCCCGGGCCCCTCATTCAAGTCGTACAGTTTGTAGGCTTTATGAGGGCTTATCGGAATCCCGGTTCCCTGGATCCGATGATGGCTGGGGTTCTCGGTTCAATCGTGACAACCTGGGTTACCTTTGTTCCTTGTTTTCTCTGGATATTTCTCGGCGCACCCTACATTGAACATTTGCGTGGCAAGAAATCGTTAAGCACAGCACTTTCGGGTATTACTGCTGCGGTGGTTGGTGTCATCTTGAACCTCGCGGTCTGGTTTTCACTACACACTCTATTTGTCAATATAGATATAATGAATAAATTTGGAATGCGTCTTTTGATTCCCGAATTAAAAACGTTAGACCTCATTTCACTTTTGATCGCAATTGGCGCTTTCGTCGCTATTTTCCGATATAAGCTGAGTATGTTGACTACATTAGCCGGTAGCGTAATTGTTGGGCTTGGTTATCACTTATTGTTCAGGAGCTAAGCAATTTGAGGAACTGACCTTAAAACGGAGTATTCGCATATAACGACTTAAGAGTTCCCAGCGGATGTGTTTTTTGCGTCAACAACATGCTTGCACGGCGATGGCCTGGTATATGCGCCGTTCCCGTTCCAGCCTCCTCCCCCGACTTGATTATTATCTTTTTTGTAGGAAAGTCGGGGTGCGGGGTCTTCCACGGACTCCAGACGCTTCCTCAAAAGGTAGTCGCTTAACGCTCCATTTTTTATTCACCACCGTTGGTGGTTTTCCTGTGGGATCGTCTTCCGTAACCTTTTTCTATCACAACTCCCTAACATCCAACCCCAGAAACGCTCGCAGACAAAAAGTTTTAT
>JAABXR010000198.1:1051-1172 GCA_011776225.1 Phycisphaerae bacterium | reverse complement strand
TGTCCGCCCGCCTATTTTATGAACAAACTGCCCATCATGTGCGGACGGAACGGCAGATAGCACTTGCTGCGGCGGGGGCGGCGCTATTTGCCGCGGATGGGTCAGAAGATTTTGCAATAAA
>JAABXR010000198.1:608-888 GCA_011776225.1 Phycisphaerae bacterium | reverse complement strand
GTGGCTCGGGGTTGATCGGGGGTATTTCCTGCAGCCGGTAATGGTGTTTGCCGCTCAGCAGTTATTTTTGCTCGTCGCGCTCTTTGCGGCGTTGTGGTGGATTTTCTATATTATACGGTCGCGGTATATTTTTGCTCCCTTGAGAGGGTTGGAACGCTCTCTTCGTCAGGTGGGCGCCGAAGAAATAAAAGATGAGGGGCAAAATAAGAATAAAAAATCCCCCCAGGAGCTTGGGGAGCTGCTTGAATCATTTAATGATATCGCCGGACGTATTCAGTCA
>JAABXR010000198.1:381-527 GCA_011776225.1 Phycisphaerae bacterium | reverse complement strand
GCTCCCTTGAGAAAAACAAAGAGCTTATCAGTATTGTGGGGACGCTTCTGAATGCGGCAAGTATCGAAGAAGGAAAATTCGGATATCACCTTGAAGGAGCGGCGCTTGAAACGGAGGTTGCTGAAACAGTAGAAGAAGAACAACAG
>JAABXR010000198.1:0-245 GCA_011776225.1 Phycisphaerae bacterium | reverse complement strand
CTCCAAGTAGAAGTAGAAGACAACGGTATTGGCATCTCCAAGGAGGCGCAAGAACAGATCTTTACAAAATTTTTCCGAGCGAAAGAAGCAGTACAGAGGAGGGATGATGGCAGTGGCCTGGGGTTGTTTATTGCCAAAAACATCGTGAACCGCCACGGAGGCGATATTTGGTTTGAATCTGAACCGGGTAAAGGGACCACGTTTTATTTCACGATCCCGATGCGGGGGTAAGGTAAAACGTTCTA
>JAABXR010000159.1:1042-1179 GCA_011776225.1 Phycisphaerae bacterium | reverse complement strand
GCCTTAGGGTCCTTTCGGTTGCCAAAGGCGATAGCCGTTAGTCCTTCGGGCCATGTTTACGTTACCGACTCGTTGGCGCACAAGATGGTGGTTTTTGATGCAGAGGGCAATTTCCTGACGACTATTGGTGGCCAGGC
>JAABXR010000159.1:686-887 GCA_011776225.1 Phycisphaerae bacterium | reverse complement strand
AGCTAAATCCTATTTTGCCAGGTCAGGCCGTATTGCCTGAGATGAATAGGTCTCGCTGAGCGTGATGCTATGGCGCTGATTTAATTTGGATTTCAGTATGGAGACAAAAATGCACAACAAACTTATTTTGTTTTTTCTCGCCCTCGCAAGTTTCTTTTTGATCGCTGAGAAAGTACAGGCACTGGAAATAATCTACCCTGG
>JAABXR010000159.1:325-539 GCA_011776225.1 Phycisphaerae bacterium | reverse complement strand
ATCGGGTGAAAATGTTGTAAAAGTCGAGGCTTTGGCAGGTGGGAAAGTCATTAAGCGAGCCGTTGCTGAAATTTTTGTTCTTTCTGGTCCTTATGAATTGCCTCCATCAGGATATCGCCCATTTATAATGCACACTCCGGAAAAGGAAAAACTCTGCAGTCCATGTCACAATATGAGGCCTGCGGCGAGTCAGCTTGAAAATTCCTCCGCAGAA
>JAABXR010000159.1:0-230 GCA_011776225.1 Phycisphaerae bacterium | reverse complement strand
TATTGTCATATCCCGTCAAGCCGTCCATCTAAATACGTTGCCAGGGAAGGCGATGCGAAAGTTTGCAATGAATGCCATCTTGACAAGGTGAAGGAGTTCAAGAGGAATAAGTATGTTCATGGGCCCGTGGCGGTCGGCATGTGTTCGGTGTGTCATAATCCCCATGCCTCGGACTATAAAGCGCAGCTTCACGATAAAACGAATGCCGTCTGTCTGAGTTGCCATGAAAA
>JAABXR010000338.1:1359-1510 GCA_011776225.1 Phycisphaerae bacterium | reverse complement strand
TTTCTGAGCATGGAATCACATATAACTCGAGTTTAGAGTGAGCCACCCCGCAGGATCACTTGATCTGATCCCGATTTGATCAATTTTATACGGTTCTGCTGTGCTTGATTAAGCGTAAAAAGCCCTATTTAAGCGAATCAGCCATCAATGC
>JAABXR010000338.1:437-1337 GCA_011776225.1 Phycisphaerae bacterium | reverse complement strand
AATTCGGGGGTTGGAATTTTTGGCATCTTTCGTTCCACCACAGTCGAACACGAACATCCCTAAAAATAAATGCTAATCCTTTGCGTATCTGGCCAGCGGTTTGAACGGTGTTGGCTTTACGCCAAGGTGAGTGCTGACACAATGCATTTACATCGCTACTGTCTAAACAGCTCAGCAATTGTAATAGTCCATAACCCACCATGGTAATATGAACCCACCGGAGCAAGCATTGCCGTGTTTGTTGCCAGGCTTCTTTTAAACCCCAGGCCAATTTCAATTGATTGAACATGGTTTCAATCGGCCACCTCAAACTATAGCTGCGAATGACCTCCTCTGCTGAGAGTGTGGGGTCGGNNCACACCAAACTGCGCGAACCAGCCGACCATTGAGGAAACGAGCCATAGCTACTTTTGTACGATATCGCAGGGTTTGTGGTTTTCCATACAAGGTTAAGGTGACTTCTGTCTTTTTTAAATGAGCAACACGTTTGGCTGTTAATTTGTCACCGTATTTTCGGGGCCTGCCGCGTTGCTTTTTTTTCCGCTGTAAAGGTTGGTCATGAAGCTGTGTATCAATTCTGGCTTGACCAATAACATGAAACCCTTTGCGCAATTGGGATTCTATAAAAACCCGGCGCATATACCAGCTATCCACTAATACTCGAACAACCGTTTTAGCCGGAATTAACTGGTATATCGCTCTGATTAGGGTTTTTGCAGCCACCAGTTTGCCGCTATTTCCCGCATTGGGCATTAGCCTTGACAACAGTGGCAAAGCCACCGCGTCTCCGTTAGGACGCTGTAAAATCATGGCCAAACTGACCCAACACTGGCCTCTGACATAATTTGCAAGATTGGGTTTACACCCATGTTGGTGATGGATCTGGCTGGTGCTTTTTTT
>JAABXR010000338.1:0-306 GCA_011776225.1 Phycisphaerae bacterium | reverse complement strand
ATTACACATCGGCAAAGCAAGATACGCTTCCGTAACAAACCCTGCCGGGGTTAACATGGAACCCATTAACAATTCAATGAAGGTACCAATGGATCTAAGGGGTAGCGCTCGGCTTAAAAATGTTATCCAATAGCATAGTTCGTGAGGGATACGGGTATATCCACTTGCGTTCATGGCGGCCTCCAGCCTGTGTGGAACTGACTGGAGGCCGCGCCTTAATAAACCGAGGCTTATGTCAAGGGTTTTCCAAGGCGCGGCAATAATTTCTTTGCTGCGACGTCAACTGATTTTCAGAATAATTGGGAT
>JAABXR010000192.1 GCA_011776225.1 Phycisphaerae bacterium | reverse complement strand
CATTTTTTATAACCTTGTATGATAAAACAAAATCAAGTAAAACAATAATGATTAGTTTTTCTTACTAAAGAAGGGTATACAAGAAAGCAATGAAATGATAAGCATAAGAAAAGAGTGTGAGGTAGACCGTTGTAACCTAGGGACCTGTAGGGATCTCGTTTTGGAGCATAGGTCGCCTCACACCCCTTTCCCCTTAAACGCGAACAGTTGCCAGGGACTTACTATTGGTAAGAGCCCGAAATCACAAGGCAGCGTTATAGAGGAGATTTGAGTATGGCACAATTAAACGCAAAATGCACGGTGGGTATTGATGTTAGCAAGCAGCATCTGGATGTGGCCGTCACCGGTCAAAAACAAACGGTGCGTCTGCCGAATGATACCCAAGGATTTCAAACATTGGTTGCTCAGCTACCGCAGGCTTGTGCCCAGATTGTGCTGGAAGCAACCGGGGGCTATGAGCAGCCGCTGTGTGACTATGTATTGGCACACATAACAGTGCCGGTGGCGCGGGTGAATCCTCGGTCAGTGCGTCACTTTGCTCAAGGCCTGGGTTATTTAGCCAAAACTGATGCGCTGGATGCGCGTGTTATCGCCGAATATGGCGCGTACACCCAGCCTCGTCCACTGAAACGGGTCAGTAGCGCTGAACGCGAGCTGGATGACCTACGCCGGCGGCGGCAGCAGGTTGTGGCTATGCTCAGTCAGGAAAAGCAACGGCGCGACCGTGCCAGCGCAACCATTCAAACCCGTATCCAAGCGCATATTGATTTCTTGGAAAAAGAACGTCAAGCACTGGATAAACAACTGGAGCAACGGTTAGCTGACGACCCAGAATGGGCAGAAAAAAACGCCTTGCTCAGCAGTATTCCCGGGATTGGTCAAGTGACCATCCTCACTCTATTAACCACTTTGCCCGAGCTGGGCAAGGTTTCTTCAAAGGCTATTGCTGCCTTAGCGGGTGTGGCCCCGCTCAACCGCGATAGCGGACAATACCGTGGGCGACGCAGTACCTGGGGCGGGCGGCGCGTACTAAGAAGCATCCTTTACATGGCCACTCTCACTGCTACACGGTGTAATGCGTGCATTCGTGCCTATTATCAACGCCTGGTGGCTGCCGGTAAAACAAAAAAGGTTGCTATTGTAGCCTGTATGCGAAAACTGCTGGTTATCATGAACAGCATGATTAAACTCCAGCAACCTTGGCGGGAGACAACGGCTATGAATTAGTAATTATTACTCGTCAAAATGACTTAAAAAACTTGACGAGCAACACAGTTGCTCTACACTCGCTATCCGTGCTCGTTAAGGTTGCAAGCCACCCACCACCCAGGGCTTAATCACCATTTCTGCCATGCGCCATTTATTTATTTTTCGGCCTTTCACTCGCTGATTCTAATTAAATTGCAAACTACGTGTATACCCGTGATTCCGCACCTGCTTTTTTTATTTA
>JAABXR010000138.1:361-1105 GCA_011776225.1 Phycisphaerae bacterium | reverse complement strand
ATGATGATGTAGTGACCATTCTACAAGCCGCAAGCGCAGCGAAAATGGAAAACCGCGAGCGGGACATCCTCGCCGATGCATCATCCTCGAACAGCTCCACCCGCTGGATGTAGCCCGTTAACACCACCAGTGTCTCCCAGGCCTGATCCATCATCTTGTTGAGGTGGACGTGGTTGGCGGCGGCTTGAGTGGCAAACCCGCACCGGAGGGAGTGTGCCGTGAATTCACTGGCGTTGAGGTCGGCTTCGGCTATGCGCCGTTTCACAATCATATCCACGGTCCCGATAGCCGTCCGGACTGCAGCTTATTCCTTTCTTGATGCTGCGAAACACCGGTCCGGTCTCGATGCCGGCAATCTTCAACCAGTCCTCGAGCGTCCGCACCGGACCGATTTGAATGATTTCTTCGATGTGACACTTGAGTTACCTTTCTAGCTTAGCTAGCTAGGATGAGCTTGGGAATCCACCCTGTCGCTCTTGGAGTTTTGTGTTGCATTTTAGCAACAACAGGGTTATATTAGAACAGTGGTTTTTAGACCATCGCATTTTTCTATTCGCATAAAAGTGCATTACATTTTTGTTATCTATCAAGTTAAATTATTGTATTTTTTAAAAAAGTGCTTATATGCAGTAGTATTGATTTCTTAGCGTACTTAAGTCAATAATTATCAAGTCCTAATAGCTTGCGCCAGTAGCTCAACTGGATAGAGCGTTGGCCTCCGGAGCCAAAGGTTGGGGGTTCGAG
>JAABXR010000138.1:0-254 GCA_011776225.1 Phycisphaerae bacterium | reverse complement strand
AGTTTATGGCAGAAAATATTGCCAAACTTTTGAGGGCCATTTTTCAAATCTATAATGGTTCTTGAAGACCAGGCGAACTTGACTGTGGGAAGTCCAATAGCAAATCACCTCACATTACCTATGAGCCATAGTTTCCTGAAGTTAACAGAGGTTACGGTTATTTTTGAGTTGATAAAGATCAGCTCAAGGAGTACTGAAGGGGTATAAAAAGGTACCGAAGATGGCGCTCGAGTTTTTCCTCAAAGTTTAGTTGG
>JAABXR010000365.1 GCA_011776225.1 Phycisphaerae bacterium | reverse complement strand
GATAACAGGGTCATGCACTACTCCGGGACATTCGGTATTTTCGTCATTTCATCCTTGTGGTTTCTCAAGGTATATTCCTTTTCATCCTTCTCGGTGATGTAGTAATCCGGCATCAAAGGAATCTTGCCAATGTTCGTCGCGACGACATGCATTGGCTGGGCCAGGCCTGTGGTGTGGCCTCTCAGGGCATCCCGTATCAATTCCGCTCCTTTTTCTACAGGAGTACGGAAGTGGTCAATTCCTGGGGCGGCTTCACAATAGAATACGTAGTATGGTCTGATACGGGTTTTCAGTAATTTCTGATGTAACTCCCTGAACGTCTCCACATCATCATTGATGCCTTTGAGTAATACTGCCTGGTTACCGACGTTGACACCGCAACTCATGAGCTCAAAGACCGCCCAGGCGACTTCGTGAGTCAACTCCTTAGGGTGATTACATTGCGTGTTCAACCAGATCGGCACGTTATGGTATCCGCCGAGGATTTTTTTCAGGTTCTCGGTAATTCGCTGTGGCAAGACGATTGGCACTCGTGAGCCGAAGCGGATCATCTCGATATGAGACATTTCCCGCAAACGCTCAATCAAATAGGCGATATGTTCATCGGGCAACAGCAGAGGGTCGCCACCGGTAATCAAAACATCACGCACTTCCGGGTGCTGAGAAATCCAGTAGAGCCCTTCCTCAACGTTGAAGTCCAGCTCGAGATTGCCATCAACCACCAGCTCCTTTCGGAAACAATGGCGACAGTAAATGCCACAGTTCTGAGTGACCGTAAAAGCAACCCGATCTTTGTACTGACGGGCAATAGTGTCCGGACGATTCTCATCATTATCCCGGTTTTCTTTCCACACAAGGTAGTTATCCATACCGTAGGTGTTCTCTTGCTCCTGCCGTGAAGGGACAACCTGTTTGCGGATCGGGCAGTTTGGATTATCCGGGTCCATCAGAGACGCAAAGTAAGGAGTTGTTCCCCAGGTTGTTTTGTTTGCCTGCAGAACACTGCGCTCTTCATCGGTGAGGTTGATATACTCTTCGAGCTTTTCTGTTGTATTGACAAAGTCGATTAACTGCGTTTGCCATTCTTCTTTGATTTCAGCCAAACTGTCTTTAGCAGACATAATGTTGCTCCTCGTGCTCCTTGTTTTTTGGGTCAGAACTGTTTATTTCGTTTACGCATTAACTTGCGCATGCGAC
Source organism: Phycisphaerae bacterium (assembly GCA_011776225.1). Lineage (GTDB taxonomy): Bacteria > Planctomycetota > Phycisphaerae > Sedimentisphaerales > Anaerobacaceae > CS2-K091. Next base: position 1,418 of record JAABXR010000365.1, on the reverse strand, counting down.
GTTGTGATTCCTTCGCTTTTCTACGCCTTTTCACACTCGGCTTTTCATGAAAGCGCCGATTGCGAAGCTCCCTGAACATGCCTTCTTGCTGTAACTTGCGCTTGAGCTTTTTCAGGGCGAAATTGACATCATTGTTTCTGACTGTGATTTCCATGTGGTCCTTTCCGGTTTATAGATGTTTATGCCAGACATTCATGCTCTCCAGCTGTCCGGAGATCTGGGTATTGTTAACCAAGGTCCCGGCATATTGATACCCATGCTTGGCGAACGTGATATTCATTCCATAAGAATATGCTCTGGCGATGGTATAGGCCGTTTGGATGCCGCCACTGCGGACATCCTCTTCCATCCTGTCCAGCAAGAATGTAGCAAGGCCTTGCCCACGGTAGTCAGAAAGGGTCGCAAAATCGGTCATTTCAACATTACCGCCATTAAAATCGACCTCTGCTGAAGACAATGCAACCAGCTCATCACCGTTAAAAATCCCNNAAAAATCCCATGATAAATAACATTCTCGTCCATTGTTTTGGAGAGATAGGCAGGGTCATCTATCGGGAATGGATAGGTCGGAAAAACCAGCGTGTAGAGACGCGACATTTTTTCCACGTCATCTTTATTCATGATTCGCCAGGTTAACCCCTTGGGCAAGGCTCTACCTTGTGCCCCCTCAGGGCCTTTTTTCTGTGCTGATTCAATCACCTCTTTTACTGTCGTTTGCTTCTGTTCCTGCTTTCGGTCAACAGACATGAACTTGCTGAAAAAATAACCATCTTCTCGATCGTTGAACAGACGCGGAACCTTTGCCTCCTGGATGAACGTCTTCTCTTCGAAGTAGGGTCTGCAGGACTCAGCAACCTTGGCAAAAATTTTTGTATAGTTATGCGCTGCGGCCTGCATTGCCGCGTGGTTGATGACCACAGGACAATCTTCGGGATCGACCTTCATCAGGTAAACACGATCATTCTTCGGCCCGTGCTGTATAAGGGAATTGCGAAATTTTTCTACTTTGTCTTCCATATCAGTGCTTCTCCATATTTGCTACGCATATGCTTGCTGCAATCAGTCATAATAGGATTCAAGGTCATCACCAAAGAGGCCGGAGCACTGTGGTGCCACGACAAGGTCGAGGTCCTGTAGAGCACTACGGCCCAAATGCATCATGAATTTCATCGTCCCATGGCTTTTCAAAACAATTTCCGCTTTGCACTGCTGACCACCGATTTGCACCGAAGACTCGATGACGAAAAAGGTTTCTTCATGGTTGTCGGAGACCGTAACCGTACGAGTACTTTTAACCGGAGCCTGGCAAACCAGGCGAACGTCTTCCCGGCCGGGCAAAGGATTGACCCCGAAGCGGACCCAAAGCTCACCATCTCTGCGATAGTTTTCTACAAATGACGTGTAAAGTGTCGACGTTT
>JAABXR010000158.1:1671-1817 GCA_011776225.1 Phycisphaerae bacterium | reverse complement strand
TAAGGCAAAACCAGGCAGAGCCCTTTGTCAAAGGTCTTGTTAAGGCAATCAATGCCGGGCTTAATCAATCCGAACTCTTGATACAATCAGGTAACTTTGAAAAAGCCGCTCAACTGCTTAAAGCTATCAAAGATGGCTATCCATCT
>JAABXR010000158.1:0-1546 GCA_011776225.1 Phycisphaerae bacterium | reverse complement strand
TGCAAACGACACGAATTCAGTTATCCAAGCTAAGGAACCTTAACGACAAAAACTAGTCTCCTCAATAGTCGCAATCCAAGTCGACCGAAAGCCTTGAAAACTCGAAAAGTCTATGGGATAGTCAGCTTCACTCATGCCGTTGAGGACAACTTGAGTTCGAAAGAATTTGTTCTGACGTGACGAAGGAGGAGAGAGCACTTGGATAGCCTCAGCAACATACATCTTGCCCATCGCGCAACCGAAGTCACACCCTTTCTGGCCATGGAAGTCATGGAGCGCGCCAAGGCTCTTGAAACAGCCGGTCAGGAGGTCATCTATTTATGTCTGGGAGAACCTGACTTCCCTACACCGGAGCCAATTGTTAAAACAGCACGTGATGCCATGGCCGCCGGAGAAACCCGTTACACTCATTCTCTGGGGCGAATCGAACTTCGTGAAGCTCTCGCTGAACATTACCATCAACGTTACGGAGTCCGTGTCGATACCGAGCAGATCATTATTTCATCCGGGACCAGTCCCTTGATGCTGCTTTTGTTTGCCGCCCTTTGCAATCCGGCTGACAACGTGATCCTTACTGATCCCGGTTACGCCTGCTACCCCAATTTTATCCGTTTTGTAGGCGGCGAACCCCGTTTTTTAAGAACTCGCCCTGAGCATGGATTTCAACCTCACCCGGAAGAGGTGAAGACCTTGCTCAATAACAGGACACGCGCCCTGTTGATCAATTCACCAGCCAATCCGGCCGGCTCGGTCTTATCTAAAAATGAATTACAGAACTTGGCAAAGCTTCCAATCCCGCTAGTTTCAGACGAAATTTATCACGGTCTGACCTACGAGGGAGAAGAACACAGTGCACTGGAGTTTACCGACAATGCTTTTGTTCTCGGCGGGTTTTCAAAAGCCTACGCGATGACCGGGTGGCGTCTTGGTTACCTGATTGCGCCAAAGAGCGCTGTCAGGGCTTTGCAAACCTTTCATCAGAATGTCGTCATCAGCGCCAACAGTTTTGTCCAGCTCGCCGGTGTTACAGCACTCAAAGAGTGCGATTCGTATGTTGCCGAGATGCGTGCCGAACGAATACGACCGCCGCCGTAGGCACCTCATCCCGCGACTGGAAGAAATCGGCTTGAAGGTGCATACTCGGCCTGTTGGTGCATTCTATGTGCTCGCCGATGCACGACACATCTCTAACGATTCGCTGTCTTTGGCTAAAGATATCCTTGAAGCAACCGGGGTCGCTTTGACACCAGGGGTTGATTTCGGTGAAGGAGCGGAAGGGTTCCTGCGTTTTTCCTATGCGAATTCGATGGAGAATCTGGATAAGGCTGTGGATCGGCTTGGTGAGTATCTGCAACGTAGGAATTAATTTTTTTAATATTTCGCCCTACTCTTTAACTATTGAAACAACAATTCTATTCCGACGTTTCATGCTCCATTGCAAGGGGTTAAGGGAGTTGCTGTATGTGGCCGGTCCAGGAATAATTATTCATTTGCCGGTCGCGCCCGGCAGGCGCCTTACTTTCTTTGCTTGTGCGAAAGAAAGTAA
>JAABXR010000067.1:1004-1186 GCA_011776225.1 Phycisphaerae bacterium | reverse complement strand
ATAATCCTACCAAAAAACAAAAACCCCCGCAATGCGGGGGTTTTTGTTTTAACTCTTGAGAGAGAATAGATGGCTACTCATTGGTAGCCTCAGGGGTAGCCTCAGGGGTAGCAGCTCCCTGCTCCTGCTCCTGACCCTGACCCTCGTTCATCTGAGTGTTGTTGTCAGTATCCATAAGATTA
>JAABXR010000067.1:331-963 GCA_011776225.1 Phycisphaerae bacterium | reverse complement strand
TAACCTTGCTTTTGAGTATACACCCGCAGGCAAATTTGTCAATACCCGGAAACATTTTCCTTTTTGTGTCAATATTCCAAAACGCAACCCCTAATTTACAAGACACTGAGTGTCTTGTAAATTAGGGGTTGCGGAATATTTGCTTTGTTGGTCAAGATGGTGCTGAATCCCAGCGCACCAGCGTGATACACGGCGTGGTATAAGCCCAAAATTGCCGAAACGCCGTTGTGGTGCTATAGTAGGGGCCTCATTAAAGCCATATTTCTTTCCTTATGACCTATATTGACGACATCAAACATACCGAATCGGAAGCGAAAAAGATCATACAAGACGCCCAGAAGGAGGCGGATGATATGGTCGCCGGCGCCAAACGCGAAGCCGAAGAAAAGCGCACGGCCCTCGCCGAAAAGCTTACGGCCGAGGCGACNNTAAAAAAGAACGAGGCGGTGCGCTATATACTGAATAATTTCTCTTCCTAATTCTTATGGCGGTCGTCAAAATGAGCAAAATCAGATTGTTTGTCCACGAGGACGCGGTAACTCCCGTGATGCGCGCGGTACAGAAATCGGGGTTGGTTGAGTTTACTGAGGTGAGCGATCCACGCGATATGAAAAAGAAGGAGGACCACACCT
>JAABXR010000067.1:0-196 GCA_011776225.1 Phycisphaerae bacterium | reverse complement strand
TGACGCGCTCCAAAACCTTGAAGAAGAGCTCAACGACACCGATGCCAAGATCACCGCGCTTGCCGAAGAGCGCGCCCTGCTTGCCCGATGGCAAGAGCTTGCCGCACCGCTTGGAGCCGGTCTTGCCACCGACCGCACCCAGACCCTCCTTTTTGAGGGCGAAAAAGAGGCGTGCGACGCACTTACCAATGAGCTT
>JAABXR010000075.1:1107-1276 GCA_011776225.1 Phycisphaerae bacterium | reverse complement strand
GTGGGAGATGGTGAGGATGAATGAGCGTATGGGGGTGTGGGAGTTACCGAAAGAATGGGGGGTGGTCAAGCTCGGCGAGCTGGTGGAGATGAAAAGCGGCTTTGCCTGTGCCAAGAAAAATTTGGTAGCGAAAGGCGTGCCCCATTTGCGACCATTTAATATTGGCACT
>JAABXR010000075.1:619-957 GCA_011776225.1 Phycisphaerae bacterium | reverse complement strand
ACCCGGCTGACCATTCTCAATAAGGAGCGATTAGAGCCACAATGGCTGGCCCTGGCTCTGCGGCAGTTGTGGGCAGACAGCTTTTTTGCCGCCAATTGCAACAAGTGGATTGGGCAAGCTGGCTTCAACACAAACATGCTTGCTACCGTAGATATACCTATTCCATATCCTCACACCCCATCCCGCTCCCTGGTCGAACAACGTCGCATTGTGGCCCGCATCGAGGAACTGTTTGACCGGCTTAATGAGGCCCGGCGTCTGCGGCTCGTAGCAGATGAGGATGTTGATCGCTTGTTATCCGCGGTACTCGATGAAATCTTCGATAGATCAAACACAAA
>JAABXR010000075.1:185-566 GCA_011776225.1 Phycisphaerae bacterium | reverse complement strand
ATAGGCGATGGACAAATTTCGTTTGAGAAATTGAAATATATTGATTTACCTCCCAAGGAAGAACCCAAATTTTTGTTGAAAGAAGGCGATATTCTTTTCAATCGAACTAACAGTGCAGAATTAGTTGGCAAAAGTGCAGTATACACCAGTCAACACAGGGCTGTGTTTGCCTCTTATCTTATTCGAATTGTGGCTGATCCAAATAAAGCAAATCCTCATTTTATTGTGACTTACATCAACTCACCGTCAGGACGCAAGTATATTCAATCCCAACTTACTCGGGCAATTGGGCAAGTGAATGTAAATGCCAAGAAATTGCAGGCCATGCCGATTCCCACACCCTCGCTCACAGAACAAGAATTGCTTGTCGAATACATACAG
>JAABXR010000075.1:0-151 GCA_011776225.1 Phycisphaerae bacterium | reverse complement strand
ATACATACAGGAAGTACAAGCCAAAGTTGTTGAACTCAAACGTCAACAGGCTGCCTCATCAGCAGAATTACAACGGTTGGAGGGTTTGATTCTGACGCAGGCATTTCGAGGGGAGTTGTAATTAAAATGGCCAACATCCGGCAACTCACCA
>JAABXR010000292.1:894-1076 GCA_011776225.1 Phycisphaerae bacterium | reverse complement strand
CCGGTCAACAACACGGCCCCGGCCGCACCCCCCATCGCACCTCCGGCAACACCGGCTCCAAATAACCCCGCGGCTGCGGCAAGTTTGTAGCGCATAGGCAGTTTGGTGTATTTATCGACTGCCTTCTTTGCGAGCGATTTTATTTTTTCGGCGGCGGTATCATTTTTCGCTTCGGCCTGGTA
>JAABXR010000292.1:561-805 GCA_011776225.1 Phycisphaerae bacterium | reverse complement strand
CTGGTGGCTTCTCCGGCAACAGTTTTATCGATGAGCTCTTGTGCTTTCTGTGGATTATGCTCCTCAAGCGCCCACTGACGGTATTCCTTGAGCGATTCTCGATATGCGTGTTCGAGATTTGCTACTTCTTGCGCTCGCTCGACATCTTCAACCTGTTCGCTGCCGAAAATACCAAACGTCTTTTCTTTTAGCGCGGCATACTCCCGCGCAAGTGCTGCGCGCGCTTCGGTCATTTTCTCCTCAG
>JAABXR010000292.1:202-467 GCA_011776225.1 Phycisphaerae bacterium | reverse complement strand
CCGAGCCTGTGCGGGGTCACGCTCTGCAATATTCTTAAGGTCTTCTGCCACCTTTTCTTTTATTTCTTCGGAGGGTTCCCCGTTTTTCTCCTTTGCTTCGGCGAGACGCAGATGAAGCGCGTTAACGCTTCCGGCAACATCTTCTACTGTTTGCGGCTCTGCTTGGTCCGTATCCTCGGCATACTGATTGCTGTCGAGGTGTTCGGCTGCATTTCCCCCGTTTTTGTTTTTGCTTTCGAGAGGCTGTCCTGGTTTTTCAAACGGC
>JAABXR010000292.1:0-184 GCA_011776225.1 Phycisphaerae bacterium | reverse complement strand
TTTAGCTTTTCGATCGTTTCTTTGACTTCCTTTTTAAAATCCTGCACGGTCTGCGTGACCATGTCATCGTAATTGTCTATATTGCCGCGCAAAAACTCCTCCATTTCTTCCGGAGAGCCGTTTTCTTGAAGCCTTTCAAACTCTGCCCGCTGCTCGTCCGATAATGTTTCGAGTACGTTGACCG
>JAABXR010000074.1:968-1118 GCA_011776225.1 Phycisphaerae bacterium | reverse complement strand
CCCGGTGAAGGGGCTTTTTTTTGTTATTGGCTTTTGTGCGCGTCCGGGTCTGACGTGTGTCTGTATAACGCCTTTTTCAGCCTGACAACGCCGCGTGCTGTTCGCATGATCCCGTAAAAAACCAACATAAAAGTTGGAATGGGCCAAGCC
>JAABXR010000074.1:657-861 GCA_011776225.1 Phycisphaerae bacterium | reverse complement strand
ACTGTGCTCGTGAGCGTCATATTCATCATCACAAATATAACGCTTTGCAAAACTGGCGACGTGCCAAAGGATGTAAGCGGCAAAAGTAAATGCCGTAAATCCGGTAGTAAACGGCATAAGCAAATCAAAAGCATCTTCAATATTCCACATGGTTAGTCTTCCTTTTTTCGTTTGAAGTAAATTTCGTACTCGCCCATAGGGATT
>JAABXR010000074.1:0-557 GCA_011776225.1 Phycisphaerae bacterium | reverse complement strand
TTCCAAATCTTCGATGCGCTCAAAAATAGCGTCCGTGCTGCGATCATGGGCGCGGAGGCGGCGCTCGTGTTGTTCAACAGTAACAACAGTTTCCCGCAAGCCGTTAATAATAAATGCGAGAGGATCACTGTCGCCTATTTCTTCCACCAGTTCCGGGGGCAAAAAATCCCTGATTGCGTTGCTAATGGCCATGGCGATTTCTTTTATGTTAAATTTTCTCATTTAAAGACACCTTTAATGCTTTGTTGAATTGTTTGCGGGTTTTTGTGGTGAAAGTAAAACTAACGTGGCCGCAATCAGCTGCCGTTTTCGGGTTAAAAGAGCATACCGTGCCATCTCTAAGGATTTCTACGTGGCCCTTTTCCTCAAATGGAATCTGTTTGCGGCTACACCAGCCGCAGCTACAATAGATTGTTCGCTTCATGATTGACCCCGCTTGTTTCTGTATCCTTCTAGGGTGGGGTCACCTTCAAGCGCTACGCGCAAGGCCATAGTCGCTACTTGAATAGCTTCAGCGCGTATGTTCTCTCTGGGTTCGTCCAAATATGCTTTTGCCA
>JAABXR010000243.1:365-1290 GCA_011776225.1 Phycisphaerae bacterium | reverse complement strand
TCTATCATGCTTTTTTAACCGAAGATTGCCATCCCGTTGACAATCCACTGCCACAGGTTTTACACCATACAGACGGAGGAATATGGGCAACGACCCCACAAGATGGACAAAGCACCTGAACGCCTTGCCTCTTATCTATCGTATCTCTATCCACTTGTTCTTCAACACCACATCCGGGGCAGGGGAACTCTGCAAAAACCCCGTTGAATGTCACTCGGACGCCCCGCTCTCTCATTTGTGACGACTCCGGTGCTCCGCATTCGGGGCATGTAGCTGATATTCCGGGAATTTGGAGCGCACCTCGCTCTTTGAGCAACGCTGTAATCTCCTTGCCTTCAGGTGTGTCCAATAAGAAAATGAAACTTAAAGCGGTGCGCCCATCATGATTTTCAGCGTTCGGATTTGCACCAAGGTCCAGAAGGGTTTTCACCACAGAAGGATCAATCTTCGCATCTGTCCAACGATAATCGCAGGCTAACATTAGAGGCGTTTCGCCATACTCAGCACGTGATTCAATATCAGCTCCGTGCTCAATGAGAAAACGAATCATACTCTCATTCCCACACTGGGCAGAAAGGTGTAAGAGCGTCCAGCCATTCGGAGCCCGCCAGTCCAAGTTGCCGCCAGATTCTACCCAGTCGGTGATTTGTTGCTGCATCTCCTTGTTATCGGCTGTGAGCGCATGTCGAAGAACGCTAATCGACTTGGCTGGTGTGGTAGGTATGTATCGGTGCCGTATCGTCAACCTCATGGGCCCGAGTCCACGCCTTGCCCTCAGCCGATTCCAACCAGGCTTTTCCTTCTGCCGTAGTTTGAGTCAACAACACTTTTATATCGTGAAATCGGGAACTGTCTTCTTCAAGAATAAGGCCAAACACTGTTTTACCATTTTCGTCTTTGATTGTTGCATCGGCCCCTCTATTGA
>JAABXR010000243.1:0-236 GCA_011776225.1 Phycisphaerae bacterium | reverse complement strand
CAATGAACCGGCAGCATACCCTTTTTGGGCATTTACGTTAGCTCCGTCATCGATAAGTGCCTTAACCTCGCTGACATCTAATTGTTCAACCGCTTTGAACAATTTCTCATCAAGTTCCTGTTGTCTGTTGCTCAATGTCTGACTCCGAGTTTTGAGGCTTATTTATTGTTTGTATATTAGATATATGGACCCACTCTCCAATTTTTTATAGTCATAATTGCAATTACTAAAAAACT
>JAABXR010000008.1:912-1157 GCA_011776225.1 Phycisphaerae bacterium | reverse complement strand
TATCGCAAAGCGCACAATCGCCTTTATAAAGAACATAATGGGTCACTTGCATGTCAATTTCAGGCAATTCAATTTCTTGATGGGTATAAAAAGATTGCTTATTTTTAATGTTATGACTGCCGCAGCCGCATCTCTCTGGTAGTATTTCAACCGAGTGGGTCGGCTGCATCAGCTTCTGCCGATGTCCCTTGTGTCCGGCTTTTGCGCCCGGTTTGCCCTTTGGCTCTTTGTCAGGGCTCTTTGTT
>JAABXR010000008.1:284-888 GCA_011776225.1 Phycisphaerae bacterium | reverse complement strand
TAGGGACTGTCCGATGATGGTGGTTTGTCGGAATTCGACGAGTTCTTCTTCGCCTGTGTATTCGCTTTATGAACGCGTTCTTCGAGCCGTTGTTTTTCTTGGCGTAACTCAAGAACCAATTGTTCGAGGCGAAGGTACGCTTTTTGAACAGCATCTGGTGTCTCAGCCCAATCGGCTTCGGTAAAGTTTCGCTCGGGCGGTATCATAACGCTCCGGCGAGGGTTTGGCGTAATGATACCAGTTCGACTAAAGGATAAACGTACACATCTTTGAGAACACCGTGATGATAATAGTGCATCCCGCTTCTGCCTTTGCCGCGGGTTTGTCCTAAATAAATCCAATTGGCGGCTCGGTAACTTGCCCCGGTGAAACGGNNCGGCCTGTCATGATAGAACCGCTGCCAGTCCTTTGGAACGATATGGGTGCTTAAACCGAGCAGCTTTGAGGCCAGATTCCGCACCCGGACCCAGGGCAATATGAGAAAACGGACATTATTGATGACCAAGCACAGACGAGATGCTCTCTGCTGAGCATTCCAGCCGAGCCATTGATCCCGAAGGTTTAATTTCAATACGGCGTCGGCAAAAGCAAAACAGCCAATGAG
>JAABXR010000008.1:0-200 GCA_011776225.1 Phycisphaerae bacterium | reverse complement strand
GTCGACGGCTCTACAAAATGAATATCTTTAACGCCAGCGGTCTGGGCCTTGAGTTCATAAGCAGGTTGCGGCAAGCAAATCAGACCTTTCTGATTAAGACGTAAGAGAACATCTCGAACCGCGCGGTCCTTTAATCGCCCGTTAGGTTGTCGCCAGTTAAGTCGCCCGGCAATTAAAAGCGATAAATGACGGCGACTTGA
>JAABXR010000020.1:1008-1232 GCA_011776225.1 Phycisphaerae bacterium | reverse complement strand
GGGGACCGTCTTTACGTCTCAGGACATATCGGGCTCAGGAAGAAAACAGGTCGTCTATTCAGACACGTTCTACACCATGAGGGTCTTCAACCGTCGCAAATCAGCCATATCGGCGATCATTTCCGGAATGATTATATTATGGCGCGACTGAATGGGATCAAAGCATACCTTTTGAAAAATGGTTGTTTGAATCGCTACGAGAGAATCCTGGCCGATAGATCCAA
>JAABXR010000020.1:625-950 GCA_011776225.1 Phycisphaerae bacterium | reverse complement strand
GACAGATAAGCGCCGACGCTCACTTCAGGAAATAGGGGCCGATGTCGTCGGACCGATTCTTTTTTTATTCGTCTATTGGCTTTTGCATGAAGCGAAAAAGGATAACATCAAGACACTTTATTTTCTAGCGCGGGACGGCGAGATAATGATGCATGTCGCTTCCATGATTGCCAAACCTCTCGGTTTTTCGATTGACCTAAAGTATTTGTACGTTTCTCGTCAGTCTTTGTTTGTGCCGTCCTTTGTCAAACTTTCGGGGACTGAAATCGACTGGATATTACATAAGGACCCGTCATTGACGGTTGCACTTGTTGCGAGGCGCTTT
>JAABXR010000020.1:270-534 GCA_011776225.1 Phycisphaerae bacterium | reverse complement strand
GGGTATATACCCTTGGCTACTTGAAGCAAGAGGGGCTCTGTGACTCTACCGATTGGGGTTTGGTCGATAGTGGCTGGAATGGACGTTTGCAGAATGCGATACAGGGAATTCTTGCGAATTCTGGCTATCCGTGCCAAACAAGAGGCTATTATTTTGGTCTTTTTGACCGGTTTAATCTTCGCGGTATCAGAAAAGGGTTCCTTTTTTCCAAAAAGCATCCCCGTTATATTCAATGGAGTCGTCCCTTTACCTTTCTTTTTGAGA
>JAABXR010000020.1:0-227 GCA_011776225.1 Phycisphaerae bacterium | reverse complement strand
AAGTCGCCCTCGGGGAAATGCCAGCCTGTCCTCGATGCCACCCCAGGTAGTGTCGATCCCTGTGATATTGAGGCATTGAGGAGTGGGGTGTTCGATTATGTCAATGCCTTGGAATTCGATAGGGTTGCTTATGATGAAGGCCTTTTTAGGGAAAAGGCTTTCCGTCTTCTGAAAAACTTTTATCTTGCCCCCTCAAAGTCCAAGGCCGAGGCCTTTGGGAAACTTAA
>JAABXR010000259.1:704-2043 GCA_011776225.1 Phycisphaerae bacterium | reverse complement strand
GGTGGTGACGACATTGAGTTGCGCCCATCCCGTTTGGGTCTGGCACAATAGAAAACCTAGGGTGCAGACCGATAACAAACGGGTTTTGATCGAGCAGAATAAAGACATATCTACCCTCAGTACAAGTGAGCGGGATGTGAGCCCAGAGAAAAGTTCAACTGAAGCATCACTTGATGTTCATCTTGTATATCATCCAGGAAACTGTATTGGAGACGCAGGGCGGAAAATTCGCTGGGAACATATCCGACCAGAGTGCTGTATCGGTGTTTTTCATTGATTCCCACGGACCGGTGCAGTCCGAAATAGTCATAGCGTCCCTGAATCCACCAGCGCTCTTTGAACTGGTATTGCACATAAGAATACAGACCTCCCTTAGTTTCGTCCGGAGTGGCGGGCCCTGTTTCCTGCCAGGCGCCCAGGTATTCGGTTTGCCATACCAAAGTCTTATAACGTAACCGTTGAGCGGGTTTCCATTTCAGAGTCAGGTTGGCGCCGGCCGCCTGTGATTTCGTATTTACAGCCCCTCCTGAAAAGCTGTTTCTTCCTGTTACATAGGAACCGCCAAGCTCTACCGTGGTGTTCTCATCCAGGTCCCACAGGTTTTTGGTATGAGCCAGATAGGCAAAGTCGTCGTTCAAGGGAGCATTGAACAGATCGTTGCCGCCATCCAGAAATTCAAAAATCAATTCTGAATACCATGGCACAGGAACCAGATAGTTCAAACCGGCGCCCACCTCCAACAATCCTTCTTCACCGAATAATTCCCGATTCACCAGTGGCGCATCAATAAACGGAAATTGATGCTGATGCAAAAGGTTATGCTTTCCAAAATGGGTGAAAAACTGGCCGGCCCGCAAAGCCAGACGATTCATCAGCAGAACGTCGGCAAATGCCTCTTCAATTTCAAACTCATCATCCTCAAAGGTAAAGCGAATATTTGCGTTAAGCCATTTGTCGACGTTGGCTGAAAACTGTAATTCGATTTCCTGTATGTCAACCCCGGTTTTAAGTTCAGCGTTCGGATCGTCGTTATTTCTGGAGTTATAAGCCCCCCTGAACAGGCCGTTAACACTGATGGCGGGGTTGAAGGTTCGCGACAGGCCGGTAGCGGTTGAAAATGCCGAATCGGCCGAACTCCCGGTTGCCCGTCCCCCTCTGGCAACGCCCGGTACTCGGGAAGCCGGTGTTCCCGGTTGAGGAGCCGTTGGATCGGTAATACCACTGCCTGGAATCCCCAGGGGTTTACCCTCGAGTTTTTTAATACGGCGTTCCAGGCGTTTGATCCGCTCCTTCAACTCGAAAATTTCCGGACTTTCCTGTGGCTCTGCAGCGGCCGGCG
>JAABXR010000259.1:290-646 GCA_011776225.1 Phycisphaerae bacterium | reverse complement strand
TCCTGGGCCTGAACCCATTGAGGGATGGATATAAAAAGACAAAAAAAGGCAAATATTCGAATAATGGACATTAGAATTCCCTTGTATTGAAAACTTTGTTGAACCACGAGCCACTTTGCTCAGGACATGTTCCTATCCTTCTGAATGTTCAAAATGGATGGTCTTATCCCCGGTCGGGTTGGGCCGGCTGGGCGGTAACAGGTGTGAATCAGGAAAAAGCAGGAGGACTGCGTCCGTTATAAGAATGTATGTGAGACCGGACGAAAACCGTTTCCAGAGAAAGCCGGTATGGGACGGCGGTTAAAAGGGTTTCCAGTTCAGGGGCCGGGTCTTCTATATTTAAGGGGGTATGAGTC
>JAABXR010000259.1:0-183 GCA_011776225.1 Phycisphaerae bacterium | reverse complement strand
CAAACCCTAGATTTTTGAAGAGACGGGACAATTTCATGGAGGTACGATGGTGAAAATTACAAATCGATTCCAACTTTTTGCGAGACAATAAGCAGAATGAAAATAGGATGTTCTGCGGGTTTTGTCAATAACGAAAAAGGTGGAGAAGGGTGGGCAAGGGAGCCCCCTCTTTTGAAGAGGAGG
>JAABXR010000172.1 GCA_011776225.1 Phycisphaerae bacterium | reverse complement strand
GTGTCCAAGCAAACGATCCTTGTTGTTGATGATGAAAAAGATCTTTTAGACCTGATTGAATATAACCTGAAAAAGGAAGGCTTTGCGGTATTGAAAGCTGAAAACGGCGAGGAAGGTATTGAAATTGCCAGGGAGCATAAACCGGACCNNCTAAAATGGACGGCCTTGAAGCAGTTGAAATTATGCGGGATGACGACGAGCTGAAGTCGATTCCCATCATCTTCCTGACTGCACGAAGCGACGAAAAAACCGAAGTGGAAGGCCTCGACAAAGGCGGCGACGACTACATCACCAAGCCGATCAGCACCACGAAATTAATTTCACGCATTAAAGCAGTGATGCGCCGCTTCGACGAAACCCATGAATCGGTTAACAAGATTGACGTCCATGACATCGAAATTGACAAAGACCGCTACATTGTAACCCGTGGCGAAGAAGAGTTTCAGCTGCCGCGCAAAGAGTTTGAATTGCTGTTCTACCTGGCCAGCCGTAAAGGAAAAGTAATGGACCGGCAAACCCTGCTTAATAAGGTTTGGGGAGATAATATCTATGTGGTGGATCGCACGGTGGATGTTCATGTAAGAAAAATCAGAGAAAAGTTAGGTGACCATTACATCGAAACGGTGAAAGGTGTAGGTTATCGTTTTAAAGAATGAGCGATTCCAGAAAGAAAAAAAGAAAAAAGAAAAGCTGGTCTATTTACAAGCTGGGCCTCAGGACTGCAGTTTACACTGCTATCTTGACATCTATCGTGTTATTCCTGGTGCTGTGGCTGGCCTATGGATTTGTGCCAAAAGAAGCTGGCACCTTCGCCGGGCTGTTTACCGTGCTCGTCTTTATTGTTACCTATGGGGTGAATTTTTCTCTTGAATACCGGCGCCTCGAAACTCTTGAGCGTATCACAAAAAATATTATACGCAAACGCTTCATGGAATATGAGGATGTGACCACCACTTATCACGATGAGGTGGATTATCTCATAAAGCAAGCTATTAAATCCAGCCGGACTATTGAGCG
>JAABXR010000114.1:963-1326 GCA_011776225.1 Phycisphaerae bacterium | reverse complement strand
GCACGCAGTTCTTACGGCCCCTATTCCCGGGCTATGGTGCGCATTTGTAAAGAAGAGAGTTTTCACAAAAAACAAGGCTATGAAATGGTCGCAAAGATGGCCGATGGTACTCCTGAGCAACAGGATATGATTCAGGATGCTGTTAATCGCTGGTGGTGGCCAACGCTCATGATGTTTGGTCCACACGATGAGGATTCTCCCAACAGTGCTGAACTTATCAAATGGGGTGTGAAGTCGAAAACCAACGATGAACTCCGTCAAAGTTTTGTTGATCGCCATGTTGCTGAGGCTCATGAAGTCGGACTCGAAATTCCTGATGATGACCTGGAATACAACGAAGAAACAGGCCACTGGGAATTTGGA
>JAABXR010000114.1:0-940 GCA_011776225.1 Phycisphaerae bacterium | reverse complement strand
AGAAAAAGCTTCGTAACTCCGTAAGGTCATACTTCAATACCACCTTACAATTACAAACAATAAAGTTTTATGAGCAAAGAGAACGAAAATAATTCAGAAGATACGCAATGGCCGCTTTGGGAAGTCTTTACTCAGCCCAGAGATGGCAAACCTCATGAACATGCCGGCAGCTTACATGCCCCGGATGCAGAAAAAGCACTTGAGAATGCACGCGATGTCTATACGCGCCGCAAGGAAGCGGTCAACATCTGGGTAGTACCCAGCGACCAGATAGTGGCATCAAAAGGAGAAGATGAAGGACCATTTTTTGATCCGGCTGATGATAAGCCCTATCGGCATCCTCAATTTTACAGTGTACCCCGAGTTTCAAAGCGACGANNCCGAGTTTCAAAGCGACGATCATGAGTACAACCACGAAATCTAAAGAATTGACAAAGCAGGAAGCACTTTTTGAATACCTTGTCCGTCTGGCTGATGACCGCCTTATTTTAGGCCATCGCCTCTCGGAATGGTGCGGACATGGTCCGATCCTCGAAGAGGATATTGCACTTGCTAATATTGCCTTGGATTATATCGGCCACGCAGCTAATCTGTACGAATACGCTGTTGAAATTGAAGGAGAAGGTCGCCATCGTGACGATCTGGTTTATTTCCGCAATGACCCTGAATATAAGAACTTGAAGCTGGTTGAGCTGCCAAAAGGGGATTTCGGATTTACCATTGCCCGACAGTTTCTGTTCGCATCGTACAGCTACTATTTATACCAGTTATTGTCGGATGTTGAGGATGAGCAAATCCGAGGTATGGTTGAAAAACATTTTAAGGAGGTAAAGTATCACCTGCGTCACAGCCGGGAATGGGTATTACGACTCGGCGACGGTACCGAAGAAAGTCACAGGCGCATTCAAGATGCTTTTAACGACATGTGGACCTATGTTGG
>JAABXR010000238.1:245-1073 GCA_011776225.1 Phycisphaerae bacterium | reverse complement strand
ATATAGTTTACGGCCAACACGACATCTTTTATGCCACTCTTATCTAGCCTTTCCAGCGTCCAGTCTAGTAGAGGCCTGTTGCAGATCGGGAAAAGAAGCTTTGGCCTTGTGCAACTTAGCGGTCGCAACCTCGTTCCGAATCCCCCAGCCAAAACCACCGCTTTCAATCAGAAGTCGCTCCGAAGGCAGTTGTATTCTTGGCGGCATTCATATTAAAAATCTTGTTCAAAAAGACGAAGTTTGAGGATGCTTGGAAAGACCCGTTAGAACGGTAGCAAAATGCCTTTAAGAAAGCTTTGCTCATAAGCTTCAAGCGCCGTTGAGGAAATCAAACTTGCATAGCGAGTGTGTTAGTGTCGGACAAGTCCGCTGGTATGCGGGCTCCGGATTAACAACGAAGACGCAACGTTCAAAGATGGGGCGACATCGAATGGATGGAAGCGGTTGTGATGACTGTTCGAATTTCAATATCCGGGCTGATCGCAAGCTTGGGTCAGTCCTTACTGTCGCTGTCCTTCAACTTAGGCGGCATCCTTGCTGGAACGCTCATTGTCGTATATTTTGATGTGTTCTCTGAAGTCCCATGGGCGCTTGCCCTTTTTCCCGGGATTCTAAGCATTAGGGGGGCTATAGGGGGTCTGTTTTGTGGCCGCCTTAGCACGGGGCTACACTTAGGTATTGTGAAGCCGAGCTTCGCTGAAAATACGAGGAATTTTTATTTGCTTTTTTACTCGATTATCACGCTGACTCTCGAGAGCAGCATCGCGATGGGGCTGGTGGCGTCTCTTTTTAACGTGGTCATTTTGAGAATAGGTCTCATAGATTGTG
>JAABXR010000238.1:0-177 GCA_011776225.1 Phycisphaerae bacterium | reverse complement strand
TCTCCAATAACTATCGCAGTTTCGTTTTTATCTTTTAGGCGTGGTTTAGATCCAGACATTATTGTATACCCGGTGATATCCACCGTGGCCGACGTTCTCGTCACTCTGTGCTACATCTTACAGCTGAACGTTTTCTTAATGCCAACCTCATTAGGAATTTATGGGATCGGTTTGTCC
>JAABXR010000188.1:1298-1715 GCA_011776225.1 Phycisphaerae bacterium | reverse complement strand
GTAAACATCGCGCGCTGCCAACGGTGTTTTTCAAGATAGTTGTCGCATTTTTTGATTTGCAAAGTTTCCTTTATGCGGCCAGGTTTGATTTTCGCCCAATCTCTTTTTCCGGGTTTAACCAAACATGTTCAGGCAAATCCCAGTTACGTATATTTTTGCTCCAGCGGCGCGGATTTTTTCTTTTTGCTTTTTCATAAACCTTGATGCGATTCTCTAATATATTCTGATCTTTACCGCTGTGTCGTTGAGCAGGCGTTACAAACCTTAATCCACTGTGTTTGTGTTCATTGTTGTACCAGCGGCTAAACTGTAACACCCAATCTCGCGTTGCTTGAAGTGATGAAAAGCCCTTTGTCGGGTATTCCGGACGATATTTACAAGTCCTGAACAATGATTCTGAATAAGCATTGTCATTAC
>JAABXR010000188.1:0-1252 GCA_011776225.1 Phycisphaerae bacterium | reverse complement strand
TATACCCAGGCTATCCAGTTTTGC
The DNA here is from genome assembly GCA_011776225.1 of Phycisphaerae bacterium. Classification (GTDB taxonomy): domain Bacteria; phylum Planctomycetota; class Phycisphaerae; order Sedimentisphaerales; family Anaerobacaceae; genus CS2-K091. The sequence continues at coordinate 1,228 of JAABXR010000188.1, read as the reverse complement.
CATAAGGGTCGAACCTTTCATCGGTGCGCCATTATCTGAGTGCAGTACCAACACGTTTTTGCTCACTATCTTTTCTGACAAACAGGCTTTCTGAACCAGTGTCGCTGCTAGCTCGGAACACTCTCTGTCATGTACTTCAAACCCGACAATCTTTCGGCTGTATACATCCATAATCATGTACAGATAAAACCATGAACCTCTTATTGGGCCTGGCATATAGGTGATATCCCAGCTCCACAGCTGATTGGGGCCTGTCGCGCAATGCGTACTTAATGAACGAGAACGTCTTTCCCTGCTGCGCCCTCTATGCTGAACCTGTTTGTCTTCCTTCATCACGCGATAAAACGTCGATTCTGAAGCAATATAGTGGCCCTTATCGGCCAAATCCGGGACTATCTGGCTGGGCGGCAAGCTCATATACTCGGTGCTGTTAACGGTTTTCAACACCAACTTTCGCTCCTGTTCGCTCAGTTTATTTGCCGGTTCCGGCCTTATCGCTTCTGCTCTTCGATCCGGTTGAACTCCACCAGTTTGCCAGCGCTGACAAGTTCGAACGCTGATATTTAATTCTGCACATGCGCGACTTTTTCTTGCCCCTGACTTCACCGCTTCCTCAATTAGCCCGACAGCTGCTATGCGATCTGAAAAAGGAATCAATCTTCCCCGCCGTCCCCCCAGATCGCATTCGCCTTTTTTCTGAGAACCAGTAACGCCGCCGTCTCTGCTAGCGCTTTTTCTTTTTTCCTAAGCTCTTTTTCCAGCTCTTTAATGCGTCTTTTTTCTGCACTGACGGTTTCAGCTTTGGAACGAGTATTCCCTCCCGTCACAAAGTCAGATTTCCACTGACTGATCTCATCCGGATAGAGACCGTGTTTCCTGCAGTACTCTGATAGTTCGGCCTCATTTAAGGAGGCGGTTTCAATCACAATTGCCAGCTTGTCTTCTGCTGTGCGCTTACTTGATGATTTCTTGGGTTTTGACACAATAATACCTTGATCTCGGGCTTGCTTGCGCCAAGTATACAGGGTTACATCTGATATGCCTTCCTCTTCCACCAGCTGCATTACTGGAATATTGTGCGGTGGAAGCATTTTACGAATAAGCGCCTGCTTTCTTTCTTCTGAATAGCGTTTCATTTACAATTCCCATTGCCCCCGTATGCTCAAGTGAGGCGACAACTATCCTGACACAGGGGGGCTGGAGGCAATGCCGTGCTGCTTGCAAAACG
>JAABXR010000148.1 GCA_011776225.1 Phycisphaerae bacterium | reverse complement strand
ACCAGCCTGGAGCAGTCCCCGAACCTGCAAGTGGCAACCTGGGAGCGTCTACGCGATCTGCTCAAGCAAACCGGTAAGGAATATGTGGAGGTTATCGATAAAGATTTGGGTTACGAGTTGTGCCGGATGGACGGCATCAATACCATCGTCGTCGGTAGTTTCACCAAAGCCGGGAATGCTTTCACGACCGAAGTGAGAATATTAGATATTTCCAGCAAAAGACTTCTCAAAGGCGCGACGGCAAATGGCAGTGGGGAAGAAAGCATTCTGTTAAATCAAGTTGACGAGTTAAGCACGGAAATCTCAAAAGGTGTTGGCCTGGCAGAAACCCGTATAAAAATCACTCAACGGCCGATTGCAGAAGTGACGACCGCTTCGATGCAAGCCTACAATTATTTTCTTCGGGGAAGAGAGTATTTTGAAAAATATTACTATGCTGATGCCACACGATTGTTCAAGAGAGCTGTTGAGCTTGACTCTACTTTTGCAACCGCACACCTCTATCTTGCCAGGCTCTATAGCAACTTCGACAGGCGCCTGGCTATTCAGGCCTACGAAAAAGCCATGGCATATTCGGGGGGTACACCGGAAAAAGAAAGACTTTTCATAGAGAGCTATTATGCTCGTACAATTGAACGAAATCCGGAAAAGGCAGATTCCATTCTGCAACAAGTCGTACAGAAATATCCAAAAGAAAAACGTATGCGCCATGCCCTGGCCAGACGGTATAGAAATAAAGGACAGTACGAAAAGGCAATAGATGAATTCAACAAAGTCCTCGATCTCGATCCAAACTTTACAGATGTTTATAACCAACTCGGATATACATACGCGAGCATGGGTGACTTCGGCAAAGGCATTGAAAGTTTGAAACGATATGCTTCGCTTTCGCCAGGAGATGCCAATCCGTTTGACTCGATGGCAGAAGTCTATTTACTCATGGGAAATGTGGATGCCGCTATCGCGAATTTCGAAGAAGTGCTGGCCATTAAACCCAATTTTCCTAATGTGTCTTGGCGACTTAGCTACTGTCATGCTCTGAAAGAAAATTATGCTGAGATTGCTGAGACTTTTGCTGCTGACGAGAAATTCGGAAAACGTTTCAACGCATATATTGATTATTACTTGAGAGGATTCTACCAATACTTTGAAGGTTGTGTCAATGAGGCCCTAAAGGATTTGCAACGCGCTTCTCAATTGGCCGATTCTCTGGAACGCCCAGGTTGGAAAGCCGTATTCGAGGAATTAAAAGGATGGATTTATTATGATCTTGGCGAATTCGATGCGGGTCGGATCGCCATTAAAAAGTCGATTGACTATCGTATGGAAGTGGACCCAAAGGGAGAAACTTATCATAAATCGTACCACAGTTTCTACCTTGGTTTAGTGAATGTTAAGCTGGGGCAGATCGATTCAGCCAAATACCATCTCGAAGTGATTAAAGCAGTTTTGCCGCAGGCAGAACGTGAGCAAAATGAGCAACCCAAATTCCATTATGATTTGCTTCGTGCCGAGATTCTGATGGCAGAAGGTTCGCTGGAGAAAGCGATTGCTGTACGCCGGGAAATAAAGTATATGAAATTGTCGCTAGGTATACCTCAAGCATTTGTCTATAACCTTCCCTTTAGAGACGATATCGCTGCGCGGGCTTTTCAACAGCAGGGAAATATTGATGCCGCGATTGCGGAATACGAACGGCTCACGATAATAGATCCGAAGAGCAATGACCGGCGCCTCATTCCCGCCCCCTTCCACTACCGCCTAGCCAAATTATACGAGCGAAAAGGACTGACAACAAAGGCAATTGCGCGTTATGAACATTTTCTCAAGGTATGGAAAAATGCTGACGAAGATCTGCCGGAATTGATTGATGCTAAAGCAAGGTTGGCCAAACTTAGGGGTAGCGATCAAGTGATTGAATTTTAAGTATAAAGACGGCTGCAGCAATGGCTGCAAGAATCTACTTGTGTGGATCGTAGGATACTTTGGAGCAAATTGAAAGCTCAGTGGGTCAAAAACCGCACTGCTGAGCCAAGGGTTATAATTCAGGAAAGCTATTGAGCCATGGCGATAATAAAGAATATAGAGGAGTGGGAAAAGGCTAAGAGACAGTACAACCTTACCGATATGCATATTCAAATGGCTCGTGATCTAGGATTGAATCCTAAAAAATTTGGAAGCCTTGCCAATCATAAGCAACAACCTTGGAAAGCTTCACTGCCAGATTTCATTGAAGACCTGTTTTTCGAACGTTTTAGGAAAGAAAGACCAA
>JAABXR010000247.1:1141-1305 GCA_011776225.1 Phycisphaerae bacterium | reverse complement strand
TTCCTGTTTCCTGCTGCAATCGAGCCATCAGGTCCTCGTCCTTGAAGGTAAGCATGCCGCACTTTGTGTTGTTGACGATCATGACCTCCCGGGTCTCCGCAATATGGCAGGAGACGATCAGTGACCGCAACACATCCTCGGTCACGATGCCACCCGCGTTCCGA
>JAABXR010000247.1:0-1066 GCA_011776225.1 Phycisphaerae bacterium | reverse complement strand
CCTCCTTGGTTGAAGCCTTCAGCGTACCTGCGGTTCGCTCTCAGTACCGAATCGATAGTGCTCATGTAATTATGCTCCTAGAATGAATGTGCGCTCTGCTGCTCTAGGCAAGGCAGAGGCAACCCAATTGAGCCTGTAAAAAAAGCCTGTTTCAGGTAAAAAATATCACCTTTTTGAGAATTTTTCTGTCGGCATTCATTTCAGGATTTATTTGAAATCTAGGGCTTTTTGGGTTAGCGGTTACAGATAAGCGGCTGTGCTGCTCAGAGCGACCTGGTAGAGGTCTTTTCGAGAACAGACGCAGGTGCACAGCCCGCTTGATTGCATGGTTATACATTGCCTACTTTTATTAAAAAGCGACACTCATCGTGGCCTCTTAATATGGTCTTTTGTGTCTCAACTTCGACTTCACGCCCAAGTGCCAGCCTGAATTTGTGTTTGAGATTACCTTCGGTGCAGTAGCAAAGAGTTTTTGATGCACCTTTCAAGTCTTCATTTACCAGTGGGCAATAACATTGATCGAAAACAACAAAATGTTGCCCTTTTTCGTTTCTCAAGCGCCACTCGTTGCAAAGATTAGCCAGAAACTCTCTCTCGCTTTCAGATTTGTTCCTTATTTCCATAAGGCGAGAGTCGGTCAAATGTGTGAAAGGACATTTCTCGCCACACGCAGCCATTATTGTTTTTTTGGCATTTTCATCTACTTGGCTATCTAACCCCTTCAGCAATTCCTTTACCCAAGTGGCGACTGACATTTATGATCCCTATTTGTCTTTATGTATAACGGTTCATAATGACCGGCGGCAACGCGACGCTTCGGTAACCAACTCTATTCTGATTTGGTTTTCAATTTAGCGCAGACGTATTTTCCGTTCTGTTGATTTATTTGTTAGCAGGCTTTTTCAGTAGCGCGTAAATAGTGATAACTATGAATATTGCCAGGGCGGGAAATAAAACATAGTCAAGATAACCGACTACGGCTGAAAGCCCCACTATACCTAGCAAAACCACCAAAATTGGCGTAAAGCAACAAAGTGCTGTTACGGTACTACCGATAATGCCGACC
>JAABXR010000257.1:1404-1651 GCA_011776225.1 Phycisphaerae bacterium | reverse complement strand
CCAGGCAATAATATTAGAGCCACTAATTTCAAGCAGATATTTGTCATATGCATGATTGTATAAAATACAGGGTTGTTGGTCTTATACATAAGTTACTGATCGCTGACTACGGGGAAATGAACGCTACCCCAAGGTAAAACGTTTCTCCTGCCAGGGTGTTGTTTCCGGCGATGACCGTGGAGACTTCCAGACTCAGTTGCACTGAGGGCTGCACATCGTACAACACGCCGCCCCACAATCGCGTGAA
>JAABXR010000257.1:277-1331 GCA_011776225.1 Phycisphaerae bacterium | reverse complement strand
GCCTGAGTTGAAATGGTTTCGGTGGATTTTCGACCATCAATGGCTGCTTTTAAAATAAGTGAGTTTACGGGAAAAATGCCAAACTCGGCGAAATATGGCACTTCGTCATTAAAAGCCTGACCGCCACGTTTTGTGTAACCAATATCAGCAGTAAAATAATTATGCAAAGGCAACGGAAATACGGTGCCGATTTGTAGTCGTAATTCGCCGTCGGCGCTTCCGGTTCCGATCGGAATGACGCTGTCATCCGAACCGGTGGGCAGTTTGGCCATTGGCTGCAGGGAGAGAACCACTGGTTTCGCCAGTAAACGAACTCTTCCCCCGAGATAAAGATCCCCGATACCATTGGCATCGTTTTCAAAATTAAGTTGATCGGTGGTGTTGAATCCTGATGTGGAATACCTTTTGAACGAGGTGGTCGCAACCCCGGTAAACCAATCCGTCAGGCCCACTTCAGCATAAACGGTGAGGTTTTGAGCGCTGAATTCGGAACCCATGATGTTAGAAAATTGCGTGTTCAATGCCTGGCGATGGCCGTCAAAACTGTACTGCTCATTGGTTGAAAGAGAATTGAACGAAATTTTGGCGTAGTAGTCGCCCTGTTTTTGCAGCCAGGCGCCTGCGTGGGCGGTCATCGTTGCCAACGCCAAACCGGTAATAATCAAACTAAAAAAAGTGTGTTTTTTCATGATTGTTTTCCTTTTATAGGTTATTTAAGTAAAATCATCTTTTTTGTTTCCACGATGTTTTTTCCTTCCAACTTATACAGGTAAACGCCGGAAGGTACTAATTTTCCGCGCCGGTTTGTTCCGTCCCAGGTTACCTCATACTCGCCGGCCGGTTTGATCTCATTTACCAACGATTTAATCTCTTGTCCCAGCACATTATAGACGGTGAGTGTCACCGAAGAAGTTGCCGGTAAACTAAACTTTATCCTGGTTTCGGGATTAAAAGGATTGGGATAATTTTGGAACAATACATATCGTGAAACTAAGTCCCTGGAACCTTCCCTATCAATACCGGTAGAGCCGGAGAGGTGGTTCAGCGACCAGAG
>JAABXR010000257.1:0-196 GCA_011776225.1 Phycisphaerae bacterium | reverse complement strand
GGTAGAGCCGGAGAGGTGGTTCAGCGACCAGAGATCATTCAACAGGGTTGAATTTGCTCGCCTACCTCCAAAAATAATCAGCCGATCTTCTGCCCGGACATAAATCGCTACCGCCCCTTCTCGCGATGGAGGTAGGTTTCCTGCCGGTAATAATTGCTCCCAGGTGCTGGCAGTCAGGTCAAAAGCCCAAACCTCC
>JAABXR010000256.1:1644-1865 GCA_011776225.1 Phycisphaerae bacterium | reverse complement strand
CTCCGCACTATCTACGGTCACGGCGTTGATCACATCGAATTGTCCCGGCCCGCTACCCTTTTCGCCCCAGGAGGAGAGCGGCTTGCCATCCCTGCTGAATTTTTGAATGCGATGATTGTAGGCGTCTGCGACCAGGATGTTGCTGTCGGTGTGCACGGCCACATCGGTCGGATAATACAATTGGCCAAATTCATGACCTTCGCTGCTGAATTGGCGAATGA
>JAABXR010000256.1:1119-1537 GCA_011776225.1 Phycisphaerae bacterium | reverse complement strand
TTACCGTATTCGGGGACAAAGATAAGACTGTCAGTATTGACGGCCAGATGCATCGGTCGTTGCAGTTGCCCGGCCTCAACGCCTTGTTCACCCCACGAGATGATAAACTCGCCCTCGGCAGTAAATGTCTGAATGCGATGGTTGCCCGCATCGCTGATGTAGATGTTGCCCTCGGAGTCCAACGCAAGCCCGATAGGTTCCCGAAACTTCCCAGTCTCGGTGCCAGTGCCACCCCATTGACTGATAAATTCAACTTCAATTTTATCATTCTCATGGCAACCTTCCCCAATAAGCCCCACTCCTAATAACAATATGCAGAAAAATAGCCGGTTCCTCATTTTACCACCTCAAAATTTTCAATGCTCAATGTGTAAGGATGCGCATGATGTCCTGCCGGAGTTTCTTTGTTAAGGTGACC
>JAABXR010000256.1:0-1071 GCA_011776225.1 Phycisphaerae bacterium | reverse complement strand
CTCGTTGTTCTTGAGAATAAACGCCACATCTGTCCCGGTGACGGAGAAGAAAGGCGAGCCGTCTTTCCGGCTAACTTTACCCACGACCGTAGCTGTTATCTCCCGGGGTGTAAATCCGGCCTCTGTCACTGTCGATTCAAGCTTTTCCACCGCAACGGATTGCCCGGCGTCATTTTCCAAAACCACGACCGCTTTATCAACGTTAATCTGTATTTTTCCCACCCCATCAATTTGTTTCAGCTTTTTTTCCAGACCATAAGCGCAGAACGGACAGGCGAGACCGTCAACTCGCAGTTCGACTTGTTTCACCTGAGCTTGGCTTTGCATCATAAACCCGGCCGCAAGAAGAATGATCACGGTTAAAACAACTGTTCTTTTCATAATTCAATCTCCTTTCTTTTTTAAAACAGTAAAATCCTGGTACCAAAAGAAGCTGTCCAGTCTGTTGCCAATCGGGTACCGTTTGGTTTATTCACCACCGGAATTTGAACAGATGCCTCCAGCAGCCAGCGGCGGCCTCCCACGTATTGAATGCCTGGTGATAAAAATATGATGGTTCCACCCAAATCTTTCACTTCTTGCCCGCTGATAGAATTTGTATCAGTGGTGGTGCCGTTAATTTCTAAAAAAGCGTTCAGTTGCGGTGAGGGGTAGGTTTCGTATATCGCGGGTAACAAGCGGTATCCGAAAGCAAGATTGTAGGCTACGCTGTTGCCAAAATCCACTCGACCTTTCGAAGTATTGAGATTGTAAATGCCCTCAAGATAGATGCCGATACGCTTCTTGATCCAGGCAGCCACGGTGGTAAAAAAATAATCGGTGGAACCGGTGCCCAGAGGTGGACTTTCCTTCTCATTACCGGTAGGAAGCTTAATTCCCGCTTTTGAGGCTACACGAATGGTCTCGTTTTTCCGGTCAAATTGATAAACCAGGTACTTGGCAAATAAACGCATATCTCCGATGCCGAAGCTGGAAAAATTTTGGTTTCGACTATCAAAGTTCACATTCAAAAATGGTGCAATCACCGCCACTTGGAATTTGTCACTAAACAAATTGTAGGGAACCGCGATT
>JAABXR010000322.1:407-1553 GCA_011776225.1 Phycisphaerae bacterium | reverse complement strand
TGCCCACCTGCCTGACTGCTTGGCAGGCAGGTAATAGTTTTGCCGTTTTTCTATTGGAGTTAACAAATTATTTTTGATCCGTTCCTAAGTTATAAAAATAGAATTTCTAACAGAATTTTATGCAACTTCGAGCCTTTGAGTCTTTGTAGCTACAAAGGTCAAGTCCAAAATTTTGTGTGAATTCGGAAAACAAAGTTTGGGCATCTCGTTCAAAGCTCCAGCTTTGAACGTCCTTGCTCGAGAAGCTCAAGCTTCGAGATTTTTTTTACACAAAACTAAGGACGTAACCGCTACAAATTTCTCATCCCACATATTTATCCAACACTTGCCGGATAAAATCTTGCACTTTCTCTTTACCGAATATATCAATCACCACCGGCAATTCCGGCCCGGAGGTCTCACCGGTTAAAGCCACCCGGATGGGCTTCCACAAGTCCGGTCCTTTGATCCCGGTTTCTTTCTGGACTTCTTTCATCAGTTGGCGAAAGTTGTCCATATTGAGCTGATCCACATCTTTCAGTTTTTGCAGAAATCCTTCCAGCACCACCTGCGTTGTGTCTTTCTTTAAGATTTCCAACGCTTCCGCTTCCTCCACCTCAATTGAATCCTGGTAAAAAATTCTCGCTCTATGAAACACCTCCTGCCCGGTGTTGATCCGCTTATACACCGCCAGAATCACCTTGCGGGTCTTCTCCGCATTGCTGACATCCGCACCGGCTTTTTCCAGAAAGGGGGTTAAAAAATCGACCAGTTCATTTTCAGGCAGCTCTCGTAAAAAGTGTCCGTTCATCCAGTTGAGTTTTTCGATATCAAACACCGCCCCGGCTTTATTGACCCGCTCCAGGGAAAACTCCTCGATTAACTCTTCCAGGCTAAACAGCTCTTCATCGGTGCCGGGATTCCATCCCAACAGGGCCACAAAATTCACCAGCGTCTGAGGCAGATAGCCCTTCTCGATGTAGTCTTCCACCGCCACATCTCCCTGCCGCTTGCTGAGCTTGGAGCGATCCGGGTTTAGCAATAGCGATAAATGCGCCATTTGCGGCGGCTGCCATCCCAATGCCTGATAGATCTTAAGATGCTTGGGAACGCTGGGCAACCACTCCTCACCGCGAATGACATGGGTTATCCCCATCAAATGATCGT
>JAABXR010000322.1:0-260 GCA_011776225.1 Phycisphaerae bacterium | reverse complement strand
TCTTCCGGTGTGCAGAAACAATAATAGGCCTGACCCTCATCTATCAATTGCTGCACGTAGTTGCGATAAATATCCGCCCGCTGCGACTGGATATACGGTCCCGCCTCGCCACCGACCTGGGGGCCTTCGTCGTAATCCAAACCGGCCCATTGCAAACTGCTGATCAGCTTTTCAACCGCATTCTCCACATAACGGGTCTGGTCGGTATCTTCGATTCGCAATATAAATTTGCCGTCATGATGCCGGGCAAACAGGTAATT
>JAABXR010000398.1:1032-1160 GCA_011776225.1 Phycisphaerae bacterium | reverse complement strand
ATTTAAGAACAAAGGTGTGCAGCCTATGTTGGATGCGGTTGTTGAGTATCTTCCGTCTCCGCTAGATATTGGCGCTGTTCAAGGGAACAAAGTTGATTCAGAGGAAGCGGATAGTCGTGAACCTGAAG
>JAABXR010000398.1:688-894 GCA_011776225.1 Phycisphaerae bacterium | reverse complement strand
GCGCGTTGGCCGTATGCTTTTGATGCACTCTAACGACCGTGAAGAAATCGCAGAGGCGCATGCCGGTGATATCGTAGCGTTTGTTGGTATGAAGGATACAACAACAGGGGACACATTGTGTGATATGCAAAAGCCAATCGTGCTTGAGCGTATGGAATTCCCAGACCCTGTTATTGAGATTGCGATTGAGCCGAAAACAAAGGCTG
>JAABXR010000398.1:281-539 GCA_011776225.1 Phycisphaerae bacterium | reverse complement strand
GGTTGCTTACCGTGAAACAATTACACAGCCATGTGAAATTAGCTACACACACAAAAAGCAAACAGGTGGTTCCGGTCAGTTCGCGAAGATCGATCTTAAATTCGAACCGGGCGAGCAGGGATCAGGCTTTGTGTTTGAAGACACGATCGTTGGTGGTAACGTTCCGAAGGAATATATCCCAGGGGTTCAAAAGGGTCTGGAAATGGCGAAAGAAAACGGTATCGTTGCCGGATTCCCAGTCTTGGACTTTAAGGTTAC
>JAABXR010000398.1:0-176 GCA_011776225.1 Phycisphaerae bacterium | reverse complement strand
AAGAAGGGATGGCAAAGGCAGGAGCGCAGCTTCTTGAGCCGACCATGAAGGTTGAAGTGATTACACCTGAAGAATATATGGGTGACATTATTGGTGACCTGAACTCCCGTCGTGGGCAGGTTAACTCTATGGAAGACCGTGCAAATGCAAAGGTTATTACTGCAATGGTGCCTTTG
>JAABXR010000382.1:340-1367 GCA_011776225.1 Phycisphaerae bacterium | reverse complement strand
TTTGCTACAGCAATTAAAGAAAACGCGAATGCAAGGGTGAGGCCAAGCAGATGCGCGCGCAGAACTTTGGTCGGCGGCACCCGGCGTACGACCGCGATCTTAGAACTGATGATCCGGTTAATAATATTACCAAGTGCAAACCGGATAAACCATAATACGAGAAGGGCTATGATGAGCAGAATATATGTTGGCATGGCGGGCTCCTCCACTAAGAGTTATTTGCCAGGCTAAACAGCCCAAAATTTTGGGTTGTCTTCAATGATTTATGTTCGCGGTTACCAATCAGCAATCACCACTCTACCACTCACAAATNNCAGGCGCATGGCGGCACGCTTCCAGCCGTCATTCGTTTCCAGTTCGATGTAACGATCCAGAATTGCGGCTGCCTCTTGCTCCCGGCCCTGTTTCATTTTCGCAAGCGCCAGGTTGAAGCGCGCTTCCAGCAGATTGGGATCGGCTTTCATTGCAGATTGGAATCGATTCGCTGCGGTGGTCCAATTCCCCTGCTGATAGGCCAGTACGCCAAGATCATTAAGTATGCTTGCCTGTTTTTGATTATTTATGTCGATATTTGAGAGGAGTGTGTTTGCCCTGTCGAAATCCCTTTCAATAATAGCGATTTGCGCCAGAAGTCTCCTGGCTTTGGTTGATTCCCGGTCGTGTTCCAGAGCCCCTTCCAGCCGCGNNGAGGGTACATCTTCATCCCCCATTGTTTTGCTGATGCCGGTGGTCGCATACTCACCGGACAGGCGGGCATCTTCAATGAATATGCGGTGATTCTCCTCCAACGTGTTTTCCGCGCGCATGATTTGAAAACCAACCTGGTAGTAACGAATGCCCCAGATAAAAGCGACAATCAAGATTGCTGCCGCTGCCGAATAGCGCAGATAGACCGAACGCAATTCAAAAAGTTTTTTTCTTCGGTCCGGAAATTCTGTCCTCTCAGGCTCTGCGGCTTCTTCCTGATAGGACAAAATTTTTTTGACCTGCTCCTCCGGGCTCAGTTTAAGATGTTTTCTTACTTCCG
>JAABXR010000382.1:0-261 GCA_011776225.1 Phycisphaerae bacterium | reverse complement strand
CACACTGAATAAGGTGCTCTCTAACTTTTACGGTTTCTTCTTCAGTGGTGTCTTGATCAAGGTATCGAAACAAAAGCTCAATCTCGATACACTCCTCACTGTTAGAGTCTTTAGCGCCCCAATGTGTTTTGTCGTCGCTCATTAAATATATCCTGTTGCTTCATTTGAATTCATGGCTAAGTTTATCTTTCCTCATGTCAATTATCAGCAATCCGGTTTTAAAACCCTTACATCTTAGTAGACCGAAAAAACTGATTAAAT
>JAABXR010000164.1:3424-3641 GCA_011776225.1 Phycisphaerae bacterium | reverse complement strand
TGAGTTTTATCTTGAGATCTCAACACTTGTGTGGGTACTCCTATTCGGACACTACCTTGAAGCACGATCAAGTAGCGCTGCGGGAAACGCGCTTCAAGAAGTTGCAAAACTCCTTCCGAAAAAGGCGCACAAGCTTACGGGAGGCAAAGAAGAAGATGCGGACATAACGGAGCTAAAGGAGAACGATATTGTCCTTGTTAAACCAGGAGAGAAGATT
>JAABXR010000164.1:3126-3336 GCA_011776225.1 Phycisphaerae bacterium | reverse complement strand
GGTCGCTTACTATAAAGCTCTCCCGTGTCGGAGAACATTCAACAATCGGCCAGATTCAAAAACTTATCGCCGAGGCGCAGGGGACAAAGCCGAATTCACAGAGAATTGCCGACAAGGCCTCCGCTGTTCTCACGTTTGCGGCAGGTATCACTGCATTGCTGACCATATTGGTGTGGATGCTCGTTATTGGTGAACCGTTTGTGTTTGCGA